>NZ_JBJLSE010000029.1:0-42808 GCF_050871845.1 Kineococcus arenarius subsp. arenarius | reverse complement strand
AGCGGGGCGCTGCTGCCCGCGCTGGCCGCTCTGGCCGGTGCCGCGGCCGGCTCGTACGCCGGTGCGGCCTGGCGCTCCTGGGCGGGCGACCTCGTGCCGGACGTGGACGCCGCGCTCGTGGTGGACGTCGCCGCGGCGGTCCTCACCCTGGCGGCGGTCCTGCCGCCCCGCCGCGGGGGGGGGGGCGGGCGGCGGGGGGACGGGGCCCCGGCCCGCCGCGGGGTGGGCCGCGGGGGTCGGCGTGGGTGCAGAACAGGTCGCCCACGCCCCGAACGCAACCCCCCGGGGGCGCCCGGGCGGCGCGCGCCTGCCAGCCGCCGCACAGCCCGCCCCACGGCTGCTCCCACCCGGCCCGCCGAAGCTGGCCCGGACCCGTCCCCGCCCCCGGAGGTGCCCCGTGAGCCGCCACGACGACCCCGCCCCCACCGGCGTCCCCACCCCCGCCGACGTCCCCACCCCCGCCGACGCGACCGGCACCGCCGGGGCCGCGCCCGTGCGGGTCCGCGTGGTGGCGCGCACCCTGCCCGCCGAGCCGCACGGCGCCGAGCTTCCTGTGCCGGCGGCGGGCCCGGTGCCGGGGCGGCCGCTGGACCCGGCGCGCGACGGCGAGCGCGTGGTGGTGTCCACGGTGCTCACCCGCGAGGAGCCCGGTGCGCTGCAGGTGGTCCTCACCGGTGACGTGGACCTGGCCCTGGCGGGCGAGCTGGCGCTGGTCCAGGAGCAGGTGCTCGAGCACTGCGCGACGCGCCCCGGCCCGCGGGTGCACGTGGACGTGCGCGGGGTCACGGCCGTGGACGCGAGCGCCGTGCGGTTCCTGGAGCGGCTGCGGCGGGCCGCGGCCGACGCGGGCGGCAGCTGCACGACGTCCGCCGCGCGGCCGGGGGTGCAGCGGGTGCTGGACCTGGCCCGGCCGGTGGCCGAGGGGGAGCTGGCCGCCTCCTGAGCGCGCCCGCGCTGGGCCGGACAGGTGAACGTCCCCGGGGCCGCACAGGTCGTTCTCAGCGTTTCCCCTGAAGCGTCGCAGCCGGGGCACCGACGATGGGGCCATGACCGCCACCACCACTCGCACCGACCTGCAGCGCCCCGACGGCAGCCCGCTGCGCGTGCTCGTCGTCGACGACGAGTCGACCCTGTCCGAGCTGCTCAGCATGGCGCTGCGCTACGAGGGCTGGGACGTGCGCACCGCCGCCGACGGCCTGGAGGCCGTGCGCACCGCCCGCTCCTTCCGGCCCGACGCGGTCGTGCTGGACATCATGCTCCCGGACATCGACGGGCTGGAGGTGCTGCGCCGGCTGCGCGCGGACTCCACCGAGGTGCCGGTGCTGTTCCTGACCGCCAAGGACGCCGTGGAGGACCGGGTGGCGGGCCTGACCGCCGGCGGCGACGACTACGTCACCAAGCCGTTCAGCCTGGAGGAGGTCGTGGCCCGCCTGCGCAGCCTGGTGCGCCGCTCCGGCCTGGCCGCGGCCAAGCAGGAGCCGGTGCTCAGCGTGGGCGACCTGGTGCTGGACGAGGACAGCCACGAGGTGTTCCGGGGCGGTGAGGAGGTCAAGCTGACGGCCACGGAGTTCGAGCTGCTGCGCTTCCTGATGCGCAACCCGCGCCGGGTGCTGTCCAAGGCGCAGATCCTGGACCGGGTGTGGAACTACGACTTCGGCGGCCAGGCGAACATCGTGGAGCTGTACGTCTCCTACCTGCGCCGCAAGATCGACGCCGGGCGCTCCCCCATGATCCACACCGTGCGCGGCGCCGGGTACGTGCTCAAGCCGGCCGTCGACCCGGCCGGCTGAGCGGCGCACCTGACGTGACGAACCGCACCGGGGGCGCGAGGGTGGAGGGGTGAGGTTCCCGCTGCGCCGCCCGCAGACGCTGCGCGGCCGGCTCATCGCCACCGTCACCGCGCTGCTGGTGGCGGTGGGGCTGGTGATCGGCGTGGTGACCACCTACGCGCTGCGGGACCAGCTGATGGACCAGGTCGACGGTCAGCTCGCCGAGTCGGTGGACCTGGCCCAGCGCTCCGAGTTCGGCGGCCGGGCCGGCCCGCGCCCGGACGACGACGACGAGGAGGCCGGCAGCTGCCCCTCGGGCACCCGGCCGGCGTTCGTGGGCCCCGGGCAGGTGGACGGGACCGTGGGCGCGCGCTTCTCCGGCGGTGAGCTGGTGGCCGGGCAGTCGGGGGTCATCGACACCAGCAGCGGCGGCGACCAGGAGTGCGCCGTGGCGCTGAGCGACGCGCAGGCCGAGGCGCTGCGGCAGGTGGACCTGGGCGACGCGCGCACCGTGGAGCTGCCGGGGCTGGGGACCTACCGCGTGGTGGCGGCGACCCTGCCCACCGGTGCGCTGCAGGTCACCGGCGTGCCGCTGACGGGCGTGGAGACGACCCTGTGGACGGTGGTCGGGGTGGAGGCCGCCGTGATCCTGCTGGGCGTGGCCGCCGCCGCGGTCACCGGCACCGTCCTGGTGCGCCGCGACCTGGCCCCGCTGCAGCGGGTGGCGGCCACCGCCGCGCGCGTGTCGGAGCTGGAGCTGGACCGCGGGGAGGTGGACCTCGAGCAGCGCGTGCCCGCGCGCGACACCGACGAGCGCACCGAGGTGGGGCGCGTCGGCTCGGCGCTGAACCGCCTGCTGGACCACGTCGGCTCCGCCCTGAGCGCCCGGCACGCCTCCGAGCAGCGGGTGCGCCAGTTCGTCGCCGACGCCAGCCACGAGCTGCGCACGCCGCTGGCGGCGATCCGCGGCTACGCCGAGCTGGCCCGCCGCAACCGCGAGAGCGTGCCGGCGGACGTGGCGCACGCCCTGCGGCGCGTGGAGTCCGAGGCGGTGCGCATGACCGGGCTCGTGGAGGACCTGCTGCTGCTGGCGCGCCTGGACTCCGGGCGGCCGCTGGAGCGCGAGCACGTCGACCTGACCATGACGGTGCTCGACGCGGTCAGCGACGCGCGCGTGGCCGGCCCCGATCACACCTGGCGCCTGGACCTGCCGGAGGAGGCGGTGGAGGTCCCCGGTGACGGCGCCCGGCTGCACCAGGTGCTGGTGAACCTGCTGGGCAACGCCCGCAGCCACACCCCTGCGGGCACGACGGTGACCGTGCACCTGCGCACCGAGGGCGGGCGCGTGCACCTGGACGTCGTGGACGACGGGCCCGGGATCTCCCCGGAGCTGCTGCCGCACGTGTTCGAGCGGTTCGCGCGGGGGGACTCCTCCCGCTCGCGGGCCGCCGGCAGCACCGGCCTGGGCCTGGCGATCGTGCAGGCGGTGGTGGCCTCCCACGACGGCCGCGTCAGCGTGGACAGCGTTCCGGGGCGCACCGCGTTCCGCGTGGACCTGCCGCTGGCCCCGGCGGGCGAGCCGGCCCGCGCCTCCTGATCCACCGGCCGGCACCCGACCGGCACTCGGCACTCGGCACCGCACCCACAGGCTCAGCACAGCCGGGTCCCACGTGCCCGGAAGGCGCAGCGCCGAACCTCCGGGCATGACAGCCACGCCTCCCGGCTCCCCGCCCGTCCCGCTGCGGCCGCGCCCGGCCCCGGGAACCGACCCCGGGACCGGGCCGGAGGCGGGCCAGCGCCCGGCCCCCCCGGTGCTGGACGTCGTGGTTCCCGTCCACAACGAGGAGGTCGACCTCGAGCCGTGCGTGCGGCGCCTGCACGCGCACCTGGCCTCGTTCCCGTTCGCCTGCCGCATCACCGTCGCGGACAACGCCAGCACCGACGCCACCGCGCAGGTGGCCGCCGCGCTCGCCGCGGAGATCCCCGGGGTGCGCAGCGTGCGCATGGAGCAGAAGGGGCGCGGGCGGGCCCTGAAGCACGTGTGGTCCACCTCGGACGCCGCCGTGCTGGCGTACATGGACGTCGACCTGTCCACGGACCTGGCGGCGCTGCTGCCGCTGGTGGCCGGGCTGGTCTCCGGGCACTCCGACGTCGCGATCGGCTCGCGCCTGGCGCGCAGCTCCAACGTCGTGCGCGGCGCCAAGCGCGAGATCATCTCGCGCTGCTACAACCTGCTGCTGCACGGCACCCTGCGCGTGCGCTTCAGCGATGCGCAGTGCGGTTTCAAGGCGATCCGCGCCGACGTGGCGCGCACCGTGCTGCCGCTGGTGGAGGACACCGGCTGGTTCTTCGACACCGAGCTGCTGGTGCTCGCCGAGCGCTCCGGCCTGCGGATCCAGGAGATCCCCGTCGACTGGGTCGACGACCCCGACAGCCGCGTCGACATCGTCGCCACCGCGCTGGCGGACCTGCGCGGCATCCGGCGCCTGGCCACCGCGATCGCCACCGGGAAGCTGCCCCTGCGCGAGGTCCGCGAGAGCCTGGGCCGCGGCCCGCAGCCGGCCGCGGTGGCCGGGGTCCCCACCAGCCTGGCCGGGCAGCTGGGCCGGTTCGTCGGCGTGGGCCTGGCCAGCACCGGGGCGTACGCGCTGCTGTACCTGCTGCTGCAGGAGGTGACGAGCGCCCAGGCCGCGAACTTCCTGGCGCTGCTGCTGACCGCCGTCGGCAACACGGCCCTGAACCGGCGCCTGACGTTCGGGGTGCGCGGGCCCGAGGGCGCCGGGCGCCACCAGGTGCAGGGGTTGCTGGTGTTCCTGCTGGGGTGGGCGCTGACCTCCGGCAGCCTGGTGGTGCTGCACTCCACCGCCCCGGGGGCCACGCGCGGCGCGGAGCTGGCCGTGCTGACGGCCGCGAACCTGGCCGCCACCGTGCTGCGCTTCCTGCTGCTGCGCTCGTGGGTGTTCCGCGACCGCCGCCACCACCGGCCCGGCCACCAGGAGGACCGCTCCTGCGCACAGTCCCCCGGCACGCGGCCGGACGACTCCCCCTCCCCCGGCGCGGCGCGCGCGGTGGTGCCGGTGCACGGCGCCCGGGACACCACGCCGTGAGCGCCGTTCCCGGACCCCGCACCGCCCTGGAACGCTCCGGTCCCGGCTCCGGCGCGCGCCGCGCCCGGTCGCTGCCGGTGCACCCGCGGGTGCTCGCCGCCCGCGCGTGGCGCGGCCGGCCGGACGACCCGCGGTGGGCGCGGCCCGCGCTGCTGGCCCTGCTGGCGGGCACCGCCGTGCTGTACCTGGTGGGGCTGTCCGCCTCCGGGTGGGCCAACCCGTTCTACGCGGCTGCGGCGCAGGCCGGCTCGGTGTCGTGGGAGGCGTGGTTCTACGGTTCCTCCGACGCCGCGAACGCCATCACCGTCGACAAACCCCCCGCCGCGCTGTGGATCACCGGGTTGTCGGTGCGCTTGTTCGGGTTGTCGTCCTGGTCGATCCTCGTGCCGCAGGCGCTGCAGGGCGTGGCCGCCGTGGCGCTGCTGCACGCCACGGTGCGCCGCTGCGCCTCCCCCGCGGCGGCGCTGCTGGCCGGGTTCGTCCTGGCCACGACCCCCGTGGCCACCTTGATGTTCCGCTTCAACAACCCCGACGCGCTGCTGGTCCTGCTGATGGTCGCGGCCACCTGGGGCGTGCTGAAGGCCGTGGACACCGGCCGCGCGAGGTTCCTGGTGTGGGCGGGGGTGTTCTGCGGTCTGGGGTTCCTCACCAAGCAGCTGCAGGTGTTCCTCGTGCTGCCCGGCCTGGCGCTGGCGTACCTGTGGGCGGCGCCGCACCGGCCGGTGGCGCGCGTGAAGCACCTGCTGCTGGCCGGGCTGGCGCTGCTGGTCTCCGCCGGCTGGTGGGTGGCGGTCGTCGAGCTCGTCCCGGAGTCGTGGCGCCCCTACGTGGGCGGGTCGCAGACGAACTCCTTCCTGGAGCTGACGTTCGGCTACAACGGCCTCGGGCGGCTGACCGGCGAGGAGACCGGCAGCGTGGGCGCCGGCAACGGCTGGGGCGAGACCGGCATCGGGCGGATGTTCGACGCCGAGTTCGGCGGGAACATCTCCTGGTTGCTGCCGGCCGCGGCGGTCCTGGCGGTCGCCGGGTTCGCGCTGACCGCCCGTGCCCCGCGCACCGACGTGCGCCGGGCCGCGCTGGTGGCGTGGACCGGGTGGGGCGCGGTGACGTTCACGGCGTTCAGCTTCATGTCGGGGATCATCCACCCCTACTACGCCGTCGCCCTGGCGCCCGCGGTCGCCGCCCTGGCGGGCCCGGGGGCGGTGCAGCTGTGGGCGGCGCGCGCGACGCGCTGGGCGCTGCCGCTGCTGGGCGTGGTGGTCGCGGGCACCGCCGTGTGGGCGTGGGTGCTGCTGGGCCGCAGCCCGCAGTTCCTGCCGTGGCTGCGCGGCACCGTGCTCGCGGTCGGGGTGGTCGCGGGGGCGCTGCTGGTGCTCGCGCGGGCGCTGCGGGGCCGGGTGGCCCTGGCGCTGGCGCGCGCCGGCGCCGCGGCGGGGCTGGTGGCCGCGCTGGCCGGGCCGCTGGCGTACTCGGTGCAGACGGCCTCCACCGCGCAGACCGGCGCGATCGTCTCCGCCGGCCCCAGCACCACCGCCGGGTTCGGCGGCGGTGCCCCCGGCGGCGCCGGTGCGGGTGGTTTCCCCGGCGGCGCCGGTGCAGGGGGTTTCCCCGGCGGCGGGCAGCCCCCGGCCGGCGGCACCGCGCCCGGCCGGGCGCAGGCCCCCGGGACCGCGACCGGGCAGGGCGCCCCCGCTCAGGGCGCTCCCGGTCAGGGCACCGGGCGGGGCGGCGGGTTCGGTGGAGCCGGTGGCACGGGCGGCCGGGCGGGCGGCGGGATGGGCGGCCTGCTGGGTGCTTCCGAGCCCAGCGCCGAGCTGACCGCGCTGCTCGCGGCCGACGCCGACTCCTACACGTGGGTCGCCGCCGTCACCGGGTCCAACAACGCCGCCGGGTACCAGCTGGCGACGCAGGAACCCGTCATGGCGGTGGGCGGGTTCAACGGCACGGACCCCGCGCCGACCCTGGAGCAGTTCCAGGCGCACGTGGCCGCCGGGCGCATCCACTACTACGTCGCCAGCAGCTCGATGGCCTCCACCGACACCGGGGGCAGCGACGCGGCCGCGCAGATCGCGCAGTGGGTGGCGCAGAACTTCCCCGCCACCGACGTGGACGGCACCACCGTGTACGACCTGAGCGCCACCACCACGGGCGGTGGCGCGACGGGCGGCACGAGCAGCACCGGCGTCTGACGTCTCGCGCGAGAGCCCCCCCGGGTGCCCCCGGGGGGGCTCTCGCGCGCTCAGGGACGGCACAGGGAACCGACAGGCCGGGGCGCCGCGCAGCACAGGGGCGCCACAGGGTCCGGGAGCACTCTGCTGCCATGACGACGAACCGCACCGCCACCCGCAAGTCCTCCCGCAGCTCCGCGGCCCTGCACCGCCGGATGCTCGCCGCAGGCCTCATCGCCGGCGTCTCCTCCGTCGGGCTGACCGTCGCCACGGCGAGCACCGCCTCCGCGGCGGCGCCGGTGAGCACGGTCGAGTCCGGGCTGCGCACGCCCGTCACGGTCCCGGTGGCCGCGGCCTCCCCGGCGGCCCTGCCGGCCCAGCTGGGCGGCGCGGGCGCTCAGCGCGGCACGTACGTCGTCACCGTCTCCCTCTGAGGTCCCGCCCCCGGGGACCGACCGGGCGCTCCGTGGCGGGGCGCCCGCGCGCCGCGACCGCCGCGGCCAGGCAGACGAGGACGGCGGCCATCAGCCAGCCGCCCAGCACGTCGGTGGGCCAGTGCGCACCCAGCCACACCCGGTCCACCCCGATCAGGAGCAGCACCAGCGCCCCCGCGCCCGCCCGCAGCACCAGGCGGCCCGCCGAACGGGCCGGCGGCGCGAGCAGCACCAGCGCACCCAGCACGACGGTGCCGGACGCGAAGGCGTGCCCGGAGGGGAACGACCCGCCGTCCGAGCCCGTCAGCCCCGCCTCCAGGGCCGGGCGCACCCGGCCCACCAGCAGCTTCAGCAGCGGGGAGGCCAGGGCCGCCACCACACCGGCGACCAGCGCGCACAGCGCGTCGCGGCGCCGTCCGGAACGGGCGCAGGCGACCACCCCGGCGAGCCCGGCGAGGTACACCCACACCGGTTGAGTGACCTGCTCGACGACCTGCGCCGCGCGGGTCGGCGCGGGGGCGTCCAGGGCGGCGGAGACCGCGGCCCGCGACAGCGGGCCGTCCAGCCCCGCGCTCGCCCCGGACACCACGAGCGCCGTCAGCACCGCGGCGGCCAGCGCGCACGCCGCGGCCGCGGTCAGCGCCGGCCGGGGGGCGCGGGCTCCGCGCTCAGGCACCGGGGGACGTGCGCCCCTCGGGCTTCGCGTCCACCCCGGCCTCCTTGCGCTGCTGCGCGGTGATGGGCGCCGGAGCAGCGGTGAGCGGGTCGTAGCCACCGCCGGACTTCGGGAAGGCGATGACTTCGCGGATGGAGTCCGCACCGGCCAGCAGGGCCACCACGCGGTCCCAGCCGAACGCGATGCCGCCGTGCGGCGGGGCGCCGTAGGAGAACGCGTCGAGCAGGAACCCGAACTTCTCCCGCGCGCTCGCCTCGTCGATGCCCATGACCGCGAACACGCGCTCCTGGACGTCGCGGCGGTGGATGCGGATCGAGCCGCCGCCGATCTCGTTGCCGTTACAGACGATGTCGTAGGCGTTCGTCAGCGCCGAGCCGGGGTCGGTGTCGAAGGTGTCGAGGTGCTCGGGCTTCGGCGCGGTGAACGCGTGGTGCACCGCGTTCCAGGCACCGCCCCCGATCGAGACGTCGTCGTCCTCGGCGGCCGGCTTGAACATGGGTGCGTCGACCACCCAGAGGAAGGACCAGGCGTCCTCGTCGATCGCGCCGATCCGCCGGGCGATCTCCCCGCGGGCGGCGCCCAGCAGCGCCCGCTGGGCGTTCACCGGGCCCGCCGCGAAGAAGACGCAGTCGCCGGGCCGTGCGCCGACGTGCGCGGCGATGCCGGCGCGCTCGGCCTCGGAGAGGTTCTTGGCCACCGGCCCGGACAGCTCGCCGTCCTCGCCGACGAGCACGTACGCCAGGCCCCTGGCGCCGCGCTGCTTGGCCCAGTCCTGCCAGGCGTCGAGGGTCCTGCGCGGCTGGGAGGCGCCGCCGGGCATGACGACCGCGCCGACGTAGGGCGCCTGGAAGACCCGGAACGGCGTGTTCGCGAAGAACTCGGTGCACTCCACGAGCTCGATGCCGAACCGCAGGTCCGGCTTGTCGGACCCGTAGCGGCGCATGGCCTCCTCGTACGTCATGCGCGGCAGGGGCAGCTGCACGTCGTGGCCGATCAGCTTCCACAGCGCGGCGACGATCCGCTCGCCGAGGGCGATGACGTCGTCCTGCTCGACGAAGCTCATCTCGATGTCGAGCTGGGTGAACTCCGGCTGCCGGTCGGCGCGGAAGTCCTCGTCCCGGTAGCAGCGGGCGATCTGGTAATAGCGCTCCACGCCACCGACCATGAGCAGCTGCTTGAACAGCTGCGGGCTCTGCGGCAGCGCGTACCAGGAGCCGGGGGCCAGGCGCGCGGGCACCAGGAAGTCGCGGGCGCCCTCGGGGGTGGACCGGGTCAGCGTGGGGGTCTCGACCTCGGTGAAGCCGTCGGCGTCGAGCACCTCGCGGGCGGCCTTGTTCGCGGCGCTGCGCAGCCGCAGGGCGCGCGCGGGCCCGCTGCGGCGCAGGTCCAGGTAGCGGTGCTTCAGCCGCGCCTCCTCGCCGACGTTGAGGGTGTCGTCGATCTGGAACGGCAGCGGGGCGGCCTCGCTGAGCACCTCCAGGGCGGTGGTGTCGACCTCGACCGCACCGGTGGGGATGGCCGGGTTCTCGTTGCCCTCCGGGCGCAGGCGCACCTCGCCGGTGATGCGCACGCAGTACTCGTTGCGCAGCTCGTGGGCGCCGCCCGCGTCGAGGATCTCGTCGCGCGCGACGACCTGCACGACGCCCGAGGCGTCGCGCAGGTCCAGGAACGCCACCCCGCCGTGATCGCGCCGCCGCGCCACCCAGCCGGTGAGCGTGACGGTCTGGCCTGCGTGGCCGGCGCGCAGGGCGCCGGCCTCGTGGGTGCGGAGCACGGGGGGTCCTCTCGTCGTCAGTGCGCGGGGGTGCGCGACGACGATCCTACGGACGTGCGAGGGCTCCCGGCGCGCAGCGGTGGCGGCTGCTCCACGGCCCTTCACGTCCTCCCGGTGCTTCGGCCACGCGCGGTGCGCGCTGAACGGCGCGGTGATCGGCGAACGGGTGAACCCGTGACCGGCCGGGGGTCCCGCCGCGTCCGGGGCGTGCGCCACGCTGGCGCGGTGAGCCGCACCGCACCGCGCCGGCCGGCGCCCGCGCACCCGGACCTGCCCGCCCTGGCCGACCTCGTCCCCAGCAACGCACCGCCGCGGCCCGGCGCCGCGCACGACGACCTGCTCCTGGACGGGGTGGACCTGTCGGGGGTGGACGCCACCGACGCGCGCTTCCTGAGCTGCGTGCTCCAGGGCTGCCGCGGCGACGACCTGGTGCTGACCGGTGCCCGGTTCGTGGACTGCCGGGTCAGCGGCCTGGCGGCGACGGCGCTGTCGCTGCGCGCCACCTGCTGGCGCGAGTGCGCGCTGGAGCAGGTGCGCGTGGGCGCGCTGGCCGCCCCGGGGGCGGAGCTGACCCGGGTGGCGGTCGTGGGCGCGCGGGTGGACTTCGCGGACCTGCGCGAGTCGTCCCTGACGGACGTGACGTTCACCGGCTGCGACCTGCGCGACGTCGACGCCACGGGGGCCCGCTGGACGCGGGTGCGCTTCGAGGACTGCCGGCTGGGTGCGCTGGAGGCGGCCTCGGCCCGCCTGGTGGACGTGGACGTCTCCACCAGCGAGCTCGGCGGCGTCGGCGGCGTGGACGGGCTGCGGGGCCTGGTCGTCGGCGAGGTGCAGCTGCTGCAGCTGGCGCCGCTGCTGGCGGCCCACCTGGGGATCACCGTGGTGGGGTGAGCGCTCCGCTCACCCCCGCGACCGGCGCAGCCAGGGGTTGGTGGCGCGCTCGCGGCCGATCGTGGTGGCGGGCCCGTGGCCGGGCAGCACGTCGGTGGCGTCGTCCAGCGGCAGCACCCTGGTGGCCAGGGTGCGCAGCATCGCCTCGCCGTCCCCGCCGGGCAGGTCGGTGCGGCCGATGGAGCCGGCGAAGAGCACGTCACCGGCCAGCAGCAGGTCGCTCTCGCCGGGGCGGGCGACGCTGAACAGCGCCGAGCCCTCGGTGTGGCCGGGTGCGTGGCTGACGCTCACGTCCAGGCCGGCCACGCTCAGCCGGGCGCCGTCGCCGACGGTGACGACGTCGTCGGGCTCGCGCCAGGGCCCCGCGCCGGAGGACTGCAGGGCCGCCCGCAGCTGCGGGCCCATCCCGGCCAGGGGGTCGCGCAGCCGGTGGGCGTCGTCGGCGTGGATGGTCGCCGCCACGCCGTGCGCGCCGCAGACGGGGGTGACCGACCAGGTGTGGTCGAAGTGGCCGTGGGTGAGCAGCACCGCGGCGGGGCGCAGCCTGTGCCGGCGCAGCACCTCGGCCAGCGGGCCGACCACGTCGACGCCCGGGTCCACGACCACGCACTCCTCGCCCGCCGCGGGCGCCACGACGTGGCAGTTCGTCCCGGCGACGGCGGCCACCACGGTCTCCACGAGCACGTCCCCGAGCCTAGGGGCCCCGCCACGAGCACGCCGGGCGACCGGGCGGGGACGTCCAGTCACCGCCTGCGCCGTCCGGGGACCGCGGGACCTAGACTGCGGCGGGTGAGCGAGCACCCCCAGGAGCCGGCGTCCCCCCAGGACGTTCAGGACACCCCCAGCGACCCCACGGCGGCGGAGCGGACGGAGCAGGTGGAGCAGCCGGCCGAGCAGCAGGAGGCCGTCGCGGCGCAGGAGCCGCAGGCCCCCGCCGACGAGCCCGCCGAGCCCCCCGCGAACGGCACCGGACGGGCGGAGCAGGAGGCCGCCCCCGAGGTGCCTGCTCCCGCACCGTCCGAGGAGTCCGTGCGCAGCGCCCGCGACACCGCCGACGCGGCGGCGCTGCGCCCCTCCCCCGCGGCCCTGGCCGGGCGCCCCGCCCCGCGCCAGGCGGCACCGTCGCCCGCCGCGCCGCGCGCGCTGCCGGGCGACCCCGCCGCCGAGCCCGTGGCGGCCGACGCCGCGCACACCACGACGGTGGACCGCGAGGCCGCCGCCGCCTTCGGCCGGGTCGACGAGAACGGCACGGTGTGGGTGCGCCGCGCCGACGGCGAGCACGAGGTCGGGCAGTACCCCGACGCCACCCCCGAGGAGGCGGTGGCGTACTTCGTGCGCAAGTACGAGGAGCTCGTCGCCCAGGTCGACCTGTTCGAGCAGCGCCTGCGCAGCACCGACCTGGCCGGCAAGGACATCGTCAGCGGGGTCGGCGCGCTGCGCACCGCCCTGGCCGAGACGCGCGCCGTGGGCGACCTGGACGCGCTGACCGCCCGGGTCGAGGCGCTGGCGACCGTGGCCGACGAGGCGCGCGCCGCGGCGGACCGGGCACGGGCCGTCCACCGCGAGCAGCTGCGCGCCGCGCGCGTGGCGATCGTGGAGGAGGCCGAGTCGATCGCCGCCCAGGACCCGGAGAAGGTGCAGTGGCGCGCCGCCGGGGAGCGGCTGCGGGCGCTGTTCGAGGAGTGGAAGGCCGCGCAGCGCGAGGGCCGGCTGGACAAGCGCAGCGAGGACGAGCTCTGGAAGCGCTTCAGCCACGCCCGCAGCGCCTTCGACAAGGTGCGTCGCCACCACTTCGCGGCCCTGGGCGAGCAGCGCTCCAGCACCCGCGCGGAGAAGGAGAAGCTCGTCGCCGAGGCCGAGGCGCTGTCCACCTCCACCGACTGGCGCGGCACGACCACCGCCTACCGCACCCTGATGGACCGCTGGAAGGCCGCCGGCCGGCTCGGCCGCAAGGACGACGACGCCCTGTGGGAGCGCTTCCGCGCCGCGCAGGACGTCTTCTTCGCCGCGCGCACCGCCGCCAACGAGGCTGTCGACGAGGAGTTCCGCGGCAACCTGGCCGTCAAGGAGGAGCTCCTCGCCGAGGCGGAGGCGCTGCTGCCGATCAAGGACCTGGGCTCCGCGAAGGCGGCGCTGCGCAGCATCCAGGACCGCTGGGAGGCCGCGGGCAAGGTCCCGCGCGCGGACCTGGGCCGCGTCGAGGCGCGCCTGCGGGCGGTGGAGACCGCGGTGCGCGACGCCGAGCAGGCCCGCTGGTCGCGCGCCAACCCCGAGGCGCAGGCTCGTGCCGGTGGCCTGGCCAGCCAGCTGGAGTCGGCCATCCGCGACCTGGAGGCGGACGTCGAGAAGGCCCGTTCCCGCGGTGACGCCCGTGCCCTGGCACGGGCCGAGGAGGCGCTGCAGGCCCGCCGGGCGTGGCTGGACGCCGCCCGGTCGGCACTGCACGACACGGGTCGCTGACCGGGAGCTGACGCGACGCCGACCGGCGGGGACGCCCCGGTGCCCACAGGCGCGGGGCGTCCCGCGGCCGTCCACAACCGGGCGGGCGGCGGGGGCCCGCACCCGGCCGGGTGCGGTCGACTGAGCGGGTGCCCGGACCCGACACCTCCCCCGACTGGCTGACCGAACTCCTGCGCCGCGGGCGCTGCCCGGACCCCGCCGAGCCGTGGCGTCCCCCTCCGTCCCGCAGCGCCCGGGCGGCCGTGGCGCGCGACGTGCACGACGGGCTGCTGCGCAGGCTGGCCGGGGACGTCGTGGTGGCCGCCGGGACGGGTGTCGACGCGGCCGTGCGAGCCAGGTCCCTGGCCCTGCTGGTGCCGGCCGGCGCCGTGGTGGTGGGGGTGGCAGCGGCCTGGGTGCACGTGGGCGCACCGCTGCCGGCACCGCAACAGGTCCAGGTGGTGCGGCGCACCCCCACCCGCTACGCACCCACCGGCGGCGTGCGCCTGGTCGCCTCGCGCTGCCGGCTGGAGACCGAGGACGTCACCGAGGTGGCGGGGCTGGCGCTGACCACCCCGGCGCGGACCCTGCTGGACCTGGCCCGCAGCGACCCGCGCCGCGCGGTGCAGGTGCGCGCGCTGCTGACCGCGGCCGGGGCGGACGGCGCCGAGGTCGAGCGGGCCGCCCTGCGCGCCCGCGGCCGTGCGCACGTGCGCACCGCCCGCCGGGCGCTGGCCGTGGGTGCGGCGCCGGTGGTGCCGCGGCCGTGAGGTCCGCTCGCCGGGTGCCCCGCGGTTCAGGCGCGGTAGGCGTCGAAGACGCCGTCCACGCGGCGCACCGCGTTCAGGACGTGCCCCAGGTGGTTCGGCTCGGCCATCTCGAAGGAGAACTTCGACACCGCCACACGGTCCCGGCTGGTGCTGACGGTCGCCGAGAGGATGTTCACGTGGTTGTCCGACAGGACGCGGGTGACGTCCGAGAGCAACCGCGCGCGGTCCAGGGCCTCGACCTGGATCTGCACCAGGAACAACCTCGAGGCGTTGGAGGTGGAGGTGGCCGAACCCCACTCCACGTCCACGATGCGCTCCGGTTCGCGGCGCAGCCGGGTGACGTTCTCGCAGTCCTGCCGGTGCACCGACACACCGGCGCCGCGCGTGACGAACCCGACGATCGGGTCGGTGGGCACCGGGGTGCAGCAGCGCGCGAGCTTGACCCACACGTCGTCGCTGCCGTTGACCACGATCCCGGCGTCCCCGCCGGTGCGGGCGCTGCGCGGGGATCCCGGCGTGGTGGCCTCGGCCAGGTCCTCCTCGACGGCCGCCTCGCCCCCCACGGCGACGATGAGCTTGTCCACCACGTGCTGGGCGGACACGTGCTTCTCCCCGACCGCCGCGTACAGGGCGGACACGTCCGCCAGGTGCAGCTCGCGCGCCACCGCCAGCAGCGAGTCGTGGGACATCAGGCGCTGCAGCGGAAGGTGCTGCTTGCGCATCGCCCGGGCGATCTCGTCCTTGCCGAGGTCGATCGCCTCCTCGCGCCGCTCCTTGGAGAAGTACTGCTTGATCTTGTTGCGGGCCCGCGGGGACTTGACGAACTGCAGCCAGTCCCGGCTGGGCCCGGCACCGTCGGCCTTGGAGGTGAAGACCTCCACGAGGTCACCGTTGTCCAGCGTGGAGTCCAGCGGGACCAGGCGGCCGTTGACGCGCGCGCCCATCGTGCGGTGGCCGACCTCGGTGTGCACGGCGTAGGCGAAGTCGACCGGTGTGGAACCGGCGGGCAGCTCGCGCACGTCGCCCTTCGGCGTGAACACGAACACCTGACCGGCGTTGATCTCGAAGCGCAGGTCGTCGAGGAACTCGCTGGAGGGCGACTCGCGCTGCCAGTCCACGACGGACTTCAGCCAGTCCATCTCGTTCTCGCGCTTGCCACCGCTGGCGTTGGGGTCGTCCTTGTACTTCCAGTGCGCCGCGACGCCGTACTCGGCGCGCCGGTGCATGGTGAAGGTGCGGATCTGGATCTCGACGGGCTTGCCCTCGGGCCCGATGACCGTCGTGTGCAGCGACTGGTACATGTTGAACTTGGGCATCGCGATGTAGTCCTTGAACCGGCCGGGGACCGGGTTCCACCGCGCGTGCAGGGCGCCGAGGACCGCGTAGCAGTCGCGCACGGAGTCCACCAGGACCCGCACGCCCACGAGGTCGTAGATCTCCGCGAAGTCGCGCCCGCGCACGATCATCTTCTGGTAGATCGAGTAGTAGTGCTTGGGCCGGCCGGTGACCGTGGCCCGCACCCGCGCGCTCTTGAGGTCCTCCTCGATCTGGGCGCGCACCCCGGTCAGGTACTCCTCGCGGGCGGGGGCGCGGTCGGCGACCAGGCGCACGATCTCGTCGAAGCGCTTGGGGTAGACCGTGGCGAAGGCCAGGTCCTCCAGCTCCCACTTCATCGTGTTCATGCCGAGCCGGTGGGCCAGCGGTGCGTAGATCTCCAGCGTCTCGCGGGCCTTCTTCTCCGCCGACGCGGCCGGCACGTACCGCCAGGTGCGCGCGTTGTGCAGGCGGTCGGCGAGCTTGATGACCAGCACGCGGATGTCCTTGGCCATCGCCACGATCATCTTGCGGACCGTCTCGGACTGGGCGGCCTCGCCGTAGGTGACCTTGTCGAGCTTGGTGACCCCGTCGACCAGCTGGGCGATCTCGTCGCCGAACTCCCGGCGCAGGTCGTCCAGGGAGTAGTCGGTGTCCTCCACGGTGTCGTGCAGCAGGGCGGCGGCCAGGGTGGAGGGGGTCATGCCCAGCTCGGCGAGGATGGTCGCCACCGCCACCGGGTGGGTGATGTACGGGTCCCCGCTCTTGCGGCGCTGACCGTCGTGGGCGTTCTCGGCGCGGTCGAAGGCGCGCTCGACCACGCTCAGGTCCGCCTTGGGGTGCGTCATGCGCACCGTGCGCAGCAGCGGCTCCAGGACCGGCGAGACGTTGGACTGCCGGTGCTGGCCGAAGCGGGCCAGCCGCGAGAGCATCCGGCTGGCGGTGACCGGGCCGGTGGGGGCCGCCTCGCCCTGGCGGCCACCGCGCTCGACGGCCCTGCGACGCTCCGGGCCGGCCGGCCGCGCGATGGGCGGCACGGGGTGCGCGGCGGCGCGGGCGGTGGCGCCCGGGGCCGGCACCACGGAGGAGACCGCGGGCGCGGGAGCAGGACGGGGATCCGCGCCGGGGCTCGCACCAGCGGGTGCCTCGGCGGGTCCCGCGGGACGCACCCCCACCGCTGGGCCCTCGGTGCCCGTGCCGTCCGCCATGGTGTTCCTCCCGTCCGCGAGCGACCAGTCTAGGAGCCGCTGGTCGGGTGCGCGGACCGGACGGGCCCGGCGGGGCGGCGGGACGGCGTCAGGCGGCGCTCAGCGCGACCAGCGGGCGCCCCTCCAGGCGCGCCCGGCCGCCCAGGGCCGTCAGCTCCAGGAGCACGGCCAGCGCCGCCAGGTGCGCCCCGGCCTCCTCCACCAGCTCGCACGCGGCCCTGGCCGTGCCGCCGGTGGCCAGGACGTCGTCCAGGACGAGCACGCGCTGGCCCGGCCGCACGAGGTCGCCGCGCAGCTCGAGGGCCGCGGTCCCGTACTCCAGGTCGTACGTGCGGTGCAGGACCGGACCAGGCAGCTTGCCCGCCTTGCGCACCGGCCAGAACGCCAGCCCGCACCGCTCCGCCACGGGGGCGGCGAGCATGAAGCCGCGCGCCTCGATCCCGGCCACCGCCTCGGCGCCGACGTCGCGCGCCACCTGCGCGAGGGCCCCCACCACGGCCGCGAAGGCGCGGGCGTCGGCCAGCAGGGGGGTCATGTCCCGGAAGAGCACCCCGGGACTGGGGAAGTCCGGCACGGTGCGCAGGCCCGCGTCGACGAGCGCGGCGACGTCCGCACCGACGGTGGCCACCGGCTCCGGCGCGCTCACGCGGTGCCGCCGTGCGCACCGTCGGCCGCCGTGGCCCCGGCGGCCGTGGCACCGGCCGCCGTCGCGCCGGAGGACCCGCCCGCCGCGGAGCCCTCGCGCACGGCGGCGTCCAGGGCGCGCACCGCGGGCTCGCGCGAGCGCAGCACCACCAGCAGCGGCGTGGCCACGAAGATCGAGGAGTAGGCGCCCACGAGCGTGCCCACGAACAGCGCCAGGCTGATGTCGCGCAGCGTGCCGGCGCCCAGGAGCAGGTCGCCGATGAAGAGGATGGCCGCCACCGGCAGCAGCGCCACGACGGTGGTGTTCACCGAGCGCACGACCGTCTGGTTCACGGCCAGGTTCGCCGCCCGCGCGAACGTCGCGTCCCGCCGCTCGAAGGCCGCCGAGGTGTTCTCGCGCACCTTGTCGAAGACGACGACGGTGTCGTAGAGCGAGTAGCCCAGGATCGTCAGGAACCCGATGACCGTCGCCGGCGTCACCTCGAAGCCGATCAGCGCGTACACCCCGGCGGTGATGACGAGGTCGTGCACGAGGGCGACCATGGAGGCCAGCGCCATCGTCCAGGTGCGGAAGTACAGCGCCATGATCACCGAGACCAGGACGAAGAAGATCACCAGCGCGAGCAGGGCCTGGTTCGTGACGTCCTGACCCCAGCTGGGACCGACGGTGGAAGAGGTCACGTCCTCCAGCGGCACGTCCAGCCCGCTGGCCAGCGCCTGGCGAATCTCGTCCAGCTCGGCGGTGCTGACCGTCTCGGTCTGCACCCGCACCCCGTTGCCGCCGACCTGGGTGACCTCGGGCACGGTGCCGGGCAGGACCGTCTCGACGGCCTCGCGGGCGGCCTGCTGGTCGGTGGACCCGGTGACCCGGAACTGCGATCCGCCCTCGAACTCGATGCCGAAGTTCAGGCCGGGCTTGACCAGCAGCACGGCCGACAGGGCCACGCACACCAGGGCGATGAGGAACCAGAGCTTGCGCCGGCCCACGAAGTCGAAGGAGGACTCACCGGTGTAGAGCCGGTTGCCCAGGTCTGCCATGCCCATCAGGCGTCGCTCCTGTCGTCCGCGGCGCCGGTCCCGCCCGCGCGTGCCGCCTCGCCGTCGTCGTCGTGCCCGGGGGTCCCGGCCGGGCCTCCCGCGTCGTCCTCACCGGTGCGGGCCGCAGCGCGCTCCGCGGCGCGCCGCTCGGCCACGGTGGGCCGGTGCGCGCCGTGGTGCAGCGCGTGGCGCGCCACGGTGGACCCCAGGTGCTCGGGGTCGAACCCGGAGAGCCTGTGCCCGCCGCCGAAGAACTTCGTGCGGGCCAGCAGCGCCACCACCGGGTGGGTGAAGAGCACCACGACGAGCAGGTCGATGAGGGTGATGATGCCCAGGGTGTAGGCGAAGCCGCGCACGTTGCCGACGGCCAGGACGAACAGCACCACGGCCGAGATGAGGCTCACCGCGTCCGAGATGAGGATCGTGCGGCGTGCCCGGCGCCAGCCGGCCTCCACCGCGGAGGTGAGCACGCGACCGTCGCGGATCTCGTCGCGCACGCGCTCGAAGTAGATGATGAAGGAGTCGGCGGTGATGCCGATGGCCACGATGAGGCCGGCCACCCCGGCCAGGCTCAGGCGGAAACCCTGCAGCCAGCTCAGCAGCAGGATGACGCCGTAGGTGATCGCCCCGGCCAGCACCAGGCTGCCGACGGTCACCAGGCCCAGGGCGCGGTACTGCACCAGCGAGTACGCCACCACGAGAAGCAGCCCGATGACCCCGGCGATCAGGCCGTTGCGCAACTGGTCCTCGCCCAGCGTCGCGGAGATCTGGTCCTCGGTCTGGACCACGAACGAGAGCGGCAGGGCGCCGAACTTCAGCTGCTGGGCGAGCGCGTCGGCGCTGGCCTGGGTGAAGTTCCCGGTGATCTCCGGGTTGCCGGCGATCGTCTGGCTGACGCTCGGGGCGGTGACGACGAGGCCGTCCAGGACCGCGGCGAAGCGGTTCTTCGGGTCGCTCAGCTGCGAGATGCGCGCGGTCAGCTCCTGGAAGACCGCGTCGCCGCTGGCGTCGAAGGACAGCTGCACGGCCCAGCCGCCGGTGGCGTACCCCTGGTCGTTGCGCGCCTGGGTGGCGGTGGCGTCGGTCAGCTGGGTGCCCTCGATGACGGCGGGCCCGAGGACGTACTTCTCGGTGCCTTCCTGGTTGCAGGTGACCAGTGGCAGGTCGGGGTCCTCGACGAGGCCGCCGGCGCGCTGCGCCGGGTCGGAGCAGTCGAGGTTCTGGAAGACCTCCACCAGCCCGGGGCTGGACAGCCACGCGTCGTCGCTGGCGTCGGTGGGCGCCGGGGTGGGCGCCGCGCTCGGCTGCCCGGGCCCGGGGGTGGGCCTCGGGGTGGCCAGCTCGGTGAGCGAGGGGGGCGTGGGGGTCGCCTCGGGCGTGGCGGCGGGCTCGGCGGGGGCCGTCGTGGCCTGCTGCAGGGCCGCCGGTGCCGCCGCGCCGTCGGCGCTCTGCGTGGGCTCCGGGCTGGCCGTGGTGCCGTCCGTGGGTTCGGCGGTCGGCTCGGCGGTGGGCTCGGCGGTGGGCTCAGCGGTCGGCGCGGGGTCCATCGACAGGGTCACCGGCTCGGCGTAGATGACCGGACGCATGCGCAGCTGCGCGGACTGGGCGATGAGGTCGAGCTGCTCGCGGGTGGCCTGCCCCGGGATGGAGACCGTGATGTTCTGCCCGCCCTGCACCTGCACCTGCGCCTCGGACAGGCCGGTGGCGTCCACGCGCTGGCGGATGATGTTGGCGGCGCGCTGCACCTGCTCGGTGTCGACCTCACCGCCCTCGACGGCGCGCGGGGTGAGCACCACCTGGGTGCCCCCCTCCAGGTCGAGGGCCAAGCCCGGCGCCCACCGGGCGGCCCCCCAGATCGAGCCGGCGCCGACGGCGCCGAAGAGCAGCGCGACCAGCACCACGAGCAGCACCAGGGTGCGGCCGGGGCGGGGACGGCGGAGGGGTGCGCCTCGGCGCACGCGCGGGGGCCTGTCGTTGGACACTGGGTACCTCGGGACGGGGCTCACCCGGAGACGGTCGTCACCCGGTCAGCGCTAGCTTGTCACTGTTCGTGGTTGGTCACTGTCTTACCAGTGACCGCTGTGAGCGCCGGGCACGGCTGGCCCGGCACGCGCCGCGCAGGCACGCGGGGCGGGGCCGCGCGGGCGGCTCAGGGACGGTGGGCGCCGCCGGCGGGGTCGTCCCCCGCGGGGTCCTCGGTGGGCGGCTTGCGCAGGTCCAGGCCGCCGGCGTCCGCCGCGGTCGCACCGGGCGCGGGGTCGGCGGCACCGACCGCCGGGGTCACCACGCGGGCGACCGCGCGCCGCGCCCAGCGCGTGCGCACCCCGGGGCTGATCTCCAGGACCACGACGTCGCCGTCGGCCTCGACGACCGTCCCGTAGGTGCCCGAGGTGGTCATGACCTCCGCGCCCGGCCCGACGCTGCTCTGCATCTCCACCTGGGCCCGCTGCTGCTTGCGCGTCCGGCTGAACATGAAGACCAGCAGGCCCACCATCAGCAGGAGGAAGATCAGCTGGCTACCGCCGCCACCACCCACGACATCCCTCTCCGCACCGGTGGGTTCGACGGCTCACCGGCGCCCGCACCGGCCTGGTGCCGGTGCGGCGGGGCGACGCCGGGCGACCGCCCCGGGTTGCGCACCCGGCCGGCGCCGGCCGACCGACCCGCCCGCGCAGTCTAGACGGATCACCCGGACGGCCCTGGACAGCGGCGCGGGCGCGTCTCACACGTCGCTCGTACCCGCCCCGACGTCCTCGGCGGGCCCCGGCGCGGCGTCGTCCCCGGCCGCCGGCGGCGACTGCCAGGCGGCCTCGCGCGGCGGCGTCAGGCCCAGGTGGGCCCACGTCTCCGGCAGCGCCACCCGCCCGCGGGGCGTGCGGCCCAGCAGCCCCTCGCGCACCAGGAAGGGCTCGGCGACCGTCTCCACGGTCTCGGCCTCCTCCCCCACCACGACCGCCAGCGTCGACAGGCCCACCGGGCCGCCGCCGAAGCGGCGGCACAGCGCGTCCAGCACCGCCCGGTCCAGCCGGTCCAGACCGCGCTCGTCGACCTCGTACACCTCCAGCGCCGCCCGCGCCGCGCGGCGGTCCACCAGGCCCGAGCCGCGCACCTGCGCCCAGTCGCGCACCCGGCGCAGCAGCCGGTTGGCGATGCGCGGCGTGCCCCGCGAGCGCCGGCCGATCTCCGCGGCGCCCTCGGCGGTCAGCTGCACGCCCAGCAGCGAGGCGGAGCGGCGCAGCACCTGCACCAGTTCCTCGGGGGTGTAGAAGTCGAGGTAGCCGGTGAAGCCGAAGCGGTCGCGCAGCGGCGCGGGCAGCAGCCCGGCGCGCGTGGTGGCGCCCACGAGGGTGAAGCGCGGCAGCTCCAGCGGGATGGCGGTGGCCCCGGGGCCCTTGCCGACGATGACGTCGACGCGGTAGTCCTCCATCGCCATGTAGAGCATCTCCTCCGCCGGCCGGGCCATGCGGTGGATCTCGTCGAGGAAGAGCACCTCGCCCTCGTCGAGGGAGCTGAGCACGGCGGCGAGGTCACCGGCGTGCTGGATGGCCGGGCCGCTGGACTGGCGCAGCGGTGCTCCCATCTCGGAGGCGACGATCATGGCCAGCGTGGTCTTGCCCAGGCCGGGCGGGCCGGAGAAGAGCACGTGGTCGCTCGTGCCGCCGCGGGCCTTGGCGGCGTCCAGCACCAGCGAGAGCTGCTCGCGCACCACCGTCTGCCCGACGAACTCCTCCAGCCCGTGCGGGCGCAGCGCCGACTCCGCGGCGCGCTCGCCGTCGTCGGCACCGGCCGTGACGATCCGTTCGGCCACGTCGTCCTCCTCCGCCGTCCCCACCTCGATGCCCGCCTCAGCGCCCCGACAGGTGGCGCAGCGCCGAGCGCAGGGTGCCCGGCACGTCGCTCACGCCCGCCTCGTCGTCGCCCGCCACCGCGTCCACCGCGTCGCCGGCCTGCTTGAGCGGGTACCCCAGCCCGACGAGGGCGTCGACGACCTGCTGACGGCGGGCCTCGGCGGCGTCGGGCGCGGGCAGCGGGGCGGCCGGTGCGTCGCCGGGCGGGCCCAGCCGGTCGCCCAGCTCCAGGCAGATGCGCTGCGCGCCCTTCTTGCCGATGCCGGGCACGCGCACCAGCGCGGCGTGGTCCTCGGCGGCCACGGCGGCGCGCAGGCCGTCGGGGCGGTGCACGGCCAGCATGGCCAGGGCCAGGCGAGGCCCGACCCCCGAGACGGTCTGCAGGACCTCGAAGACCTCGCGCTCGTCGGCGTCGGCGAAGCCGAACAGGGTCAGGGAGTCCTCGCGGACGACCATGCTGGTGGCCAGCGTCGCCTCCTCACCGACCCGCAGCCCCGCGAGCGTGGCGGGGGCGGCCTGCACCAGCAGCCCCACCCCGCCGACCTCCAGGACGGCGGAGTCCAGCCGCACCGCGAGCACCCGCCCGCGCACCGACGCGATCACACGACCTCCACCCCGCCGCGGGGACGCCCCCGCACGAACACCTGTACGAGGCGAAGGCTAACGAGGTGCGCGGACACTCCCCGCGCGGCGCGCGGGTGGGGGCGGCAGGATCGCCGGGTGAGCCACGAGCAGCACGCCAACCCTCGCCAGAACGTCACCTTCGACTCCGCCTCCGAGAGCGGTCACGCCCACGGCTACCTGCGGGCGCCGGCCTCCGGCAGCGGGCCCGGCGTGATCGTCGTGCAGGAGTGGTGGGGCCTGACCGACCAGGTCGCCGGCGTCGTCGACCGCTTCGCGTCCGAGGGCTTCGTCGCCCTGGCGCCCGACCTGTACGGCGGGCGCACCACGCACGACGCCGAGGAGGCGCAGCGCTTCCTGGCCGAGCTGCCGCCCGAGCGGGCGGCCCGGGACCTGGCCGGCGCGGTGACGTACCTGCTGGCCCGGCCGGAGACGACCTCCGCCACCGTCGGCGCGGTGGGCTTCTGCATGGGCGGGGCGTTCGTCCTCACCCTCGCCGCCCAGCAGGGCGAGCGGATCGGGGCGGCCGTGCCCTGGTACGGCATCCCCGGGCCGACCACGGACTTCTCGGGGCTGCGGGCGGCGGTACTGGGGCACTTCGGCGAGGAGGACGCCTCCGTGCCGCTGGACGCGGTGCGCGAGACCGAGCGGCGCGTGCGCGAGCAGTCCGGCGCCGACGTGGACTTCCGCACCTACCCGGCCCCGCACGCCTTCTACAACGACGAGCGGCCCAACTACCGGCGCGAGTCCGCGGAGCTGGCGTGGGCGCGCACCACGGCCTTCCTGCGCGAACACCTGCGCTGACGCCCCGGGCGGGGCGCCGCCGAGTGGCCGACCGGCGAGGACGGCAGGACAGTGGCGCGGTGACCTCGACGACGCCCAGCCCCCGCAGCCCCCTCGGCGTGATCCTCGCCGGTGCCGCCTCCGGAGCCGCCGGCACCACGGTCCTGAACGCCGTGACCTACGGCGACATGGCCCGGCGCGGACGGGCGCCCAGCACGGTGCCCGAGCAGACGGTCACCGCGCTCGCCCAGCGGCTCGGGCGGCCGGTGACGGGGCGCGGCGCCGAGCGCGAGCACCGCACCACCGCCCTGGGCGCGCTGTCCGGGTACGCCGTGGGCGTGGGGGTGGGCAAGCTCGTCGGGCTGGGCCGCGGCGCGGGGCTGCGGATGCCCGCCGGTCTCGGCGGCGTCGTCACCGGTGCGCTGGCGATGGCGGCCACCGACCTGCCCGCGCACGCCCTCGGCGTGACGGACCTGCGGGCCTGGAGCACGCAGGACTGGGTCTCCGACGCCCTGCCCCACCTGGCCTACGGGGTGGTGACGCACGCGACGCTGCGCGCCCTGGACCCCGCTCCCCGCCCCGTCCGCACCCCGATCCTGGACCTGCCCTCGCTGGACCGGCCCGCCGCCGAGCGCCGCGCCCCGTCCCGCGCCTCCGCCGGCCTGCTGCTGCGCAGCGCCCTGCTGGGACTGGCGGCGGGCGGGCGCAGCACCCTGGGCCTGGCCGGCCCGGCGCTGCTGTCCGCCGGGTACCGGGCGCTGCCCGGGGGCGCCCCGGTCGCCGCGCTCAGCGGCCTCGCGCTGGGCGGCGAGCTCGTCGCCGACAAGCTGCCGGCGATGCCGAGCCGGCTCACCGCCGGAGGGTTCGCGCCGCGACTGCTGACCGGGGCGGTGGGCGCCGCGGCCCTGGCGCGCCGCGAACGCAGCGGGGCGCTGCTGCCCGCGCTGGCCGGTCTGGCCGGTGCCGCGGCCGGCTCGTACGCCGGTGCGGCCTGGCGCTCCTGGGCGGGCGACCTCGTGCCGGACGTGGACGCCGCGCTCGTGGAGGACGTCGCCGCGGCGGTCCTCACCCTGGCGGCGGTCCTGCCGCACCGCCGCGGCTGAGGGCCCTCAGCGCGGGATGCGGCCGATCGGCCGACGGGCGGCGGCGCGGGCGGCCTCGGCGTAGCCGCTGCGCCGCCCGGTGACCAGGGCGCCGTGCGCGGCCGCCTCGAGCCGGGTGGTGGCCGAGCCCCGCCACAGGTGGCACAGGGCCAGCGCGAGGGCGTCCGCGGCGTCGGCCGGCCTGGGGGGCGCGTCGAGGCCGAGGATGCGGGTGACCATCGCCGTCACCTGCTCCTTGTCGGCGCGCCCGGACCCGGTGACGGCGGCCTTGACCTCGCTGGGGGTGTGCATCGCCACGGGCAGCCCGCGCCGGGCGGCGGCGACCAGGACGAGCCCGGCGGCCTGCGCGGTGCCCATCACCGACCGGACGTTGGCCTGGGCGAAGACGCGCTCGACGGCCACCACGTCGGGGGTGTGCTCGTCCAGCCAGTCCTCCAGCCCCTCGGCCACGGCCAGCAGCCGCTGCGGCACCGCGTCGGTGGAGGGGGTGCGCACCACGCCCACGGCGACCATCCGGACCCGCCGGCCGGTGGCGGTGCCCGGGCGCGCACCGGCGGACTCCACCACCCCCAGCCCGCAACGGGTGAGGCCGGGGTCGACGGCGAGGACGCGCACGGCCCCCACCCTCGCACGCGGCGCGGTGGGGGCCGTGGTGGACCCGCGGGGGCTCAGGCGTCCTCGAGGGCCGCCATGACGTCGTCGGAGACGTCGTAGTTGGCGAAGACGTTCTGCACGTCGTCGCAGTCGTCCAGGGCGTCGACGAGCCGGAACACCTTGGTGGCGCCCTCGGCGTCCAGCGGGACCTGCACGCTGGGCACGAAGCTGGCGTCGGCGGAGTCGTAATCGATGCCGGCGGCCTGCAGGGCCTCGCGCACGGCGACGAGGTCGGTGGGCTCGCAGACGACCTCGAAGGTGTCGCCCTGGTCGGTGACCTCCTCGGCACCGGCCTCCAGGACCGCGGTGAGCACGTCGTCCTCGGTGAGCTCAGTGCCCTCCTTGCCGATGACGACGACGCCCTTGCGGCTGAACATGTACGCCACGCTGCCGGGGTCGGCCATCGAGCCGCCGTTGCGCGTCATGGCCGTGCGGACCTCCATGGCCGCGCGGTTCTTGTTGTCCGTCAGGCACTCGACGAGCATCGCCACGCCGTTGGGCCCGTAGCCCTCGTACATGATCGTCTGCCAGTCGGCCCCGCCGGCCTCCGCGCCCGAGCCGCGCTTGACGGCGCGGTCGATGTTGTCGGCCGGCACGGAGGTCTTCTTCGCCTTCTGGATGGCGTCGTACAGGGTGGGGTTGCCCGCGGGGTCCCCGCCGCCGGTGCGGGCGGCGACCTCGATGTTCTTGATCAGCCGAGCGAAGCTCTTGGCGCGCTTGGCGTCGACGACGGCCTTCTTGTGCTTGGTCGTCGCCCACTTGGAGTGGCCGGACATGCTGTTCCCTCCGCCGTTCGCTCGCTGACTGCTCGTTGACTGCTCGGTCGGCTGCCGGGCGACCCGTCAGCCGCGCCGCTCCGCGCGCACCCGCCCCTGGACCCGGTCGCGCACGAGCCCCACGAAGTACCGGTGCACCCGGTCGTCGCCGGTGATCTCCGGGTGGAACGACGTGGCCAGCAGGTCGCCGGAACGCACGGCGACGATCCTACCCGCGGCCGGGCCGGAGCCCACCCGGGCGAGCACCCGCACGCCCTCGCCGGCCTCCTCCACCCACGGGGCGCGGATGAACACGGCCCGCACGTCGGGGCCGCCGCCGGTGACGCCCTCGACGGGCAGGTCCTCCTCCCAGCTGGCGACCTGACGGCCGAAGGCGTTGCGGCGCACCGTGACGTCGAGGCCGCCGAGGGGGCGCTGGTCCTGCTCGCCGTCCAGGACGCGCTCGGCCAGCAGGACCATGCCCGCGCACGAGCCGTAGACGGGGAGCCCTGCGGCGATGCGTCCGCGCAGCGGCTCGCGCAGCTCGAAGGTGCGCAGCAGCCGGTCGATGGTGGTGGACTCCCCGCCGGGCAGGACCAGGCCGTCCACCTGCGCCAGCTCGCGCTCGCGGCGCACCGGCACCGCACGGGCCCCGGCGGCGGTCAGGGCCGCCAGGTGCTCGCGGACGTCGCCCTGCAGGGCCAGCACACCGATCGTCGGTCCCTCGCGCACCGGGTGAGCGTAGGGCTGCGCCGTGCTCAGGCGATCCGCAGGGGTGGCCCCTGCCACGTCGCGGGCAGCCCGGCGACCAGCTGCGCCAGGCCGGCCGGGTACACGGTGTCGGTGGTGCGGGCCAGCTCCGCCACGTCCCACCAGCGCAGGTCGGTGAGGGTGGCGACCTCCAGGGCCGTCCACCGCTCGCGGGACAGCTGCGCGGGGGCGGGCAGGCGGTGCACGAAGAACTCCTCGTGCTGGCGGCAGCGCCGCCCGAGGTAGGGGAAGTCGGCGGTGCGCTCCCACACCGGGCCGACCAGCTCGGCCGGGTCGGCGACGATGCCGGTCTCCTCCCGCAGCTCCCGGGCCGCGGCGCGCCGGGCGGGCTCGTCGGCGGCGCGGCCGCCGCCGACGGTGAACCACCAGGCCGCCCCCGGCGCGGCGGGGTCGGTGCCGCGCACGAGCAGCACGCGGCCCGCCTCGTCGAGGACGACGACGCGGGCCGCGCTGCGGGTGCGGGTGCCGTCGGGGGCGGTGCCCCACTCCGGGCCCAGCGGGTCGTGCCCGTTCAGCGGGTCACCAGCCCCGGCTGGCCAGGCGGTGCGGCTCCGGCAGGGCCTCGACGTTCAGGCCCACCATGGCCTCACCCAGCCCGCGGGAGGCCTTCGCGACGACGTCGGGGTCGTCGTGGAAGGTGGTCGCCTTGACGATCGCCTCGGCGCGCCGCACCGGGTCGCCCGACTTGAAGATGCCCGAGCCGACGAAGACGCCGTCGGCGCCCAGCTGCATCATCATCGCCGCGTCGGCGGGAGTGGCGATGCCGCCGGCGGTGAAGAGCACCACGGGGAGCCTGCCCCCCTCGGCGACCTCGCGGACCAGCTCGTAGGGAGCTCCCATCTCCTTCGCCGCCACGTACAGCTCGTCCGGCGCCATCGAGCGCAGCCGGTTGACCTCCGCGCGGATGGTGCGCACGTGCGTGACGGCGTTGGAGACGTCGCCGGTGCCGGCCTCGCCCTTGGAGCGGATCATCGCCGCGCCCTCGGTGATACGCCGCAGCGCCTCGCCCAGGTTCGTGGCCCCGCACACGAACGGCACGGTGAAGGCGTGCTTGTCGATGTGGTGGGCGTAGTCGGCGGGGGTGAGGACCTCGGACTCGTCGACGTAGTCCACGCCCAGGGACTGCAGCACCTGCGCCTCGACGAAGTGGCCGATGCGCGCCTTGGCCATGACGGGGATGGACACCGCGTCCACGATCGACTCGATCACGTCCGGGTCGCTCATGCGGGAGACCCCGCCCTGGGCGCGGATGTCGGCCGGCACCCGCTCCAGGGCCATGACGGCCACGGCGCCGGCGTCCGCGGCGATCCGCGCCTGCTCGGCGGTGACCACGTCCATGATCACGCCGCCCTTGAGCATCTCGGCCATGCCGCGCTTGACGCGCTCGGTGCCGACGGCGGGACCCGCGCCGGCACGGACCTCCGCCCGGGGCGCGGGCATCGCGGCACTGGGGGTGGACGGGTCGGTGCTCACGCTCTGGCGCCTCACGCTTCGTGTCGGGGTGTGCTCCGGGGGGACCGGACCTGCCGGGCGCATCCTACGGACCGGCCCGGAGGTCCCCGTCCGCCGTCCCGTCGTGGAAGTCGGCCGTCTCGGGCAGGCGGGCGTGCCCGGCCAGGTGCGCCCAGCGCACCACCCGCTTGCCCCGCAGGCGCCGGGCCTGGACGACGGCGTCGTTGTGGAAGCGCCGGGCCAGGCCGACCCGGTGCCAGGCGTCCAGGACGCGCGCGCACCGCTCGTCCCCGCCCGGGGCCGGCTCGCCCGCGCCCGCCGGCCCGGCCTGCTCGCCCGGGAGCGGCAGGGCGGCGGCCAGCGCCCGCGTCAGGTCGCTCTCGGCGCGCCAGCGCTGGGCGTCGTCGGCGTCCGTGGCGTCGCGCAGCGCCGCGGGGGTGCGGGGCGCGTCCAGGGCGGCCGTGGCCGCGTCGGCCAGCAGCAGCGACGACGCCGGGTCCAGCCGGCCGGAGGTGGCCAGCTCCAGGGCGGCCGAGGCGCGCCGGGTCAGCTCCGCGTCCAGCGCCGCCCTGCTGGTCTCCACCCGCCGGTGCAGCCGGTCCAGCCGCTGGGCGGCGGCCGACAGGTACCAGGCGACCAGGCACAGGACCAGCAGCCCCGCCAGCGCCCACGTCAGGGGGTTCACCGCCCGGACCTGCGCTGCTCGCCGCCGCGGTGCGCGTCCTCGCCGGAGCGGACCGTCTCGTAGACGGCGAGGACGTCGGCGGCCACGACGGACCAGTCGTAGCGCCGGGCCGCGCGCCGCCCGGCGCCCGCCAGGCGGCGCCGCTGCTCGGGGTCGGTCAGCAGCTCCAGCAGCGCGTCCGCGGCCGCGGCCGCGTCACCGGTGGGGAACAGCCGCCCGTGCGCGCCGTCGTCCAGCACGCGGCGGAAGGCGCCCAGGTCGCTGGCCACCACGGCCGCGCCGGCCGCCAGGGCCTCGACCAAGACGATGCCGAAGCTCTCCCCACCGGTGTGCGGTGCCAGGTAGACGTCGGCGGAGGCCAGCAGCGAGCGCTTGTCGTCGTCGTCGACCGCGCCCAGGAACTCCAGGGCCCCGGGGTCGGGCGCGGCGGCGCGCGCGGCGTCGGCGTCCCCGCGACCGGCGACGAGGAAGCGGGCACCGGGCAGCACCGCGCGCACGCGGGGCACCGCCTCGCACAGCACCCCCAGCCCCTTGCGGGGTTCGTCGAGGCGGCCGACGAATGCCACGACGGGCCGTTCGGGGGTGCCGCACCACTCCGCACGGCGCGGCGCGCGCGCGAAGCGGTCGGTGAACACGCCGTTGGGGACGACCACGGCGTCACCGCCGACGTGCTCGACGACGGTGCGCCGGGCGTCCTCGCTGACGGCGATGCGGGCGGCGATCTTCTCCAGGCTCGGGCGCAGCAGCGGTGAGGCCGCCTGCATCGCGCGCGAGCGCAGGTTGGCGGTGTGGAAGGTCGCCACCACGGAGCGCTGCGCGGCCCACAGCGCCAGCAGGGAGGTGCTCGGCGACAGCGGCTCGTGCACGTGCAGCACGTCGAACCCCCCCTCGGTGACCCAACGGCGCACCCGGGCGGCGGTCAGCGGCCCGAACGACAGCCGGGCGACCGAGCCGTTGTAGGGCACGGCGACCACCCCGCCGGCGGCGTCGGCGAAGGCCGGCAGGGTGGCCGGGTCGTCGGCGGGCGCCAGGACCCGCACGTCGTGCCCCCGGCCGATGAGGTGCTCGGCGAGGTCGCGCACGTGGAACTGGACGCCACCGGGCACGTCGAAGGAGTAGGGGCAGACGATCCCGATCCTCACGGGGTCCCTCCCGGCACTCCCGTGCGGGTAGCGGCGTCACCGGGGAACAACGGCTGCAGCACGTGCCAGTCCTGCGGGTGGGCGCGCACCGCGGCGGCGAGCACGTCGGCGCAGGCCTGCGTCATGGCCGCCACCGCGGCGTCCCGGTCCTCGCGCGCCGGGCGCGCCGGGTCGGCGGGCGGGCGCCGGACCTGCTCGCCCACCTCCACCACGAGGGTGCGGGGACGGGCCGCCGGGCCCTCGTACCAGACGGTGACCGGGAACAGCGGCACCCGGGCGGTCAGCGCCAGGAGGGCCGGCCCGGCGGCCATGGGCACCGTCTCGCCGAGGAAGCGCACCGGGACACCGTTGCCGGACAGGTCGCGGTCGGCGAGCAGCGGCACCAGGGCGCCGTTGCGGGCGCGGCGCACCAGGGCGGGGAACGTGCCCGGGTCCCCCAGCGGCAGGACCTCCGTGCCCAGCCGCCGCCGGAAGGCGAGGAACTGCTCGAAGACCACCTCCGGCCGCAGTCGCTCGGCCACCGTCACCACGGGGGCGAGCTCGGTGGCCGACCAGGCGGCTCCGTGGTCCCAGTTGCCCAGGTGGCCGAGGAAGACGGCCGCACCGCGCCCGGAGCGCAGGTGCTCGCGCAGCGGCTCCGCACCGATCGAGCGCACGTCGGCCAGGACGCGCTCGCGCGACCAGGCCGGCAGCCGGAACACGTCGCACCAGTAGCGGGCGTAGGAGCGCAGGCCCTCGCGGACCAGGGCGTCCAGCTCGGCGGGCCCGGCCTGCGGCCTGGCACGGCGCAGGTTGGCGCGCAGCTGCTCCACGCGGGCGCCACCGCGGGCGTGGACGCGGTCGGCGGCCCGCTCGGCAAGGGTCAGGGCGACGGGCTCGGGCACGGCGCGCGCCAGGCGCCACGAGAGCCGCAAGCCGGCCGCGGTGAGGCCGTCCCGGGCGCTGCTCACGCGCCGCGGGCGGGTTCCGGCGCGCCCGCCAGGGCCTGCCGGCGCACCACGGCCATGCGCTGGGCGACGGTGACGAGGCTGGCCACGGCGAGCAGGACCAGCACGACCGTCATGACCGGCACGGGGGCGCCCAGGCCGACGGCCGCGGCACCGGCGAGCACGGCGAGCAGGCGGTCCGAGCGCTCGGCGATGCCGACGTCCGCGGTGAACCCCAGCCCCTCGGCGCGGGCCTTGGCGTAGGAGACCAGGCTGCCCAGCACCAGGCACAGCAGGGCGAGCCCGGCCGTGAGCGGTGAGTCGCCACCGCGCGCGAACCAGATCACGAGGCCGCCGAAGACGGCGGCGTCGCCGAAGCGGTCCAGGGTGGAGTCCAGGTAGGCGCCCCACCGGCCCGTGCGGCCCAGGGTGCGCGCCATGATCCCGTCGACGGTGTCGGACAGGACGAAGAACGCCACGGCGAGGGACCCCCAGAACAGGTGCCCCAGGGGGTAGAGCACCAGGGCGCTGACGAGGACGCCGGCCGTGCCGGCGATCGTCACGGCGTCGGGGTCGACGCCCAGGCGCAGCAGCAGCTTCGCGGGGGGCGTGAAGACGCGGCCGGCGAAGGCGCGGGCGTTGCGGCCGAGCACGCCTCAGCCCTCGCCACCGGCCGCGGCGGCCGGGCCGGTGCTCGTCCACGCCTCGGCCAGGCGCCGGCGGGTGTCCTCCAGCAGCTCAGGCAGGGCCTTGGTGCGCGCGACCACCGGCAGGAAGTTGGCGTCCCCGGCCCAGCGGGGCACGACGTGCTGGTGCAGGTGGGCGGCGATGCCCGCCCCGGCGACGGCGCCCTGGTTCATGCCGACGTTGAACCCGGCGGGGTTCGAGGCGGCCCGCAGGGTGGCGAGCGCGGCCCGGGTGAGCGCGGTGAACTCGGCCAGCTCGGCGGCGTCGAGGTCGACGTAGGAGGACACGTGCCGGTAGGGGCAGACCAGCAGGTGGCCGGGGTTGTACGGGAAGAGGTTCAGCACGACGAACGCCCGCTCGCCGCGGTGCACCACGAGGCCGTCCTCGTCCGGACCCGACGGCGCGTGGCAGAAGGGGCACTGCTGGGCGTCGTCGGGGTCGGCGGGCTTCCTCTCGCCCCGGATGTAGGCCATGCGGTGCGGCGTCCACAACCGCTCGAACCCGTCGGGGGCGCCGGGCAGGCCGTCGGCGGGTTCCTCGCGCACCGGTCCGTTCACTCCCGTCATCAGACCTGCACGCGCCGCTGGACGGCGCCCACGACCTTCGCCACGGCGTCGTCCACGGGCACGCCGTTCTCCTGGCTGCCGTCGCGGTAGCGGAAGGAGACCGCACCCGCCTCGACGTCCTCGGCACCGGCGATGAGGAGGAACGGCACCTTCTGCTTGGTCCAGGTGCGGATCTTCTTGGGCATGCGGTCGTCGGACGCGTCGACCTCCACGCGGATCCCGCGCTCGCGCAGCTTCGCGGCGACCTCCTGCAGATGCGGCACGTGCGCGTCGGCGACGGGGATGCCCACGACCTGCACGGGCGCCAGCCAGGGCGGGAAGGCACCGGCGTAGTGCTCGACCAGGACGCCGAAGAACCGCTCCAGCGAACCGAACTTCGCGGAGTGGATCATCACCGGCTGCTGCTTGGTGCCGTCGGCGGCGGTGTACTCCAGCTCGAAGCGCGCCGGCTGGTTGAAGTCGTACTGGATGGTCGACATCTGCCACGTGCGGCCGATGGCGTCCTTGGCCTGCACGGAGATCTTGGGGCCGTAGAAGGCGGCTCCGCCTGGGTCGGCGACCAGCTCCAGGCCGGTGTCGCGGGCGGCGGTCTCCAGGACGGCGGTGGCCCGCTCCCACTCCTCGTCGGAGCCGATGAACTTCTCGGAGTCCCCCCGGGTCGACAGCTCCAGGTAGTAGTCGTCGAGGCCGAAGTCCTTCAGCAGTCCCAGGACGAAGTCGAGCAGGTGCTTGATCTCCCCGGGCGCCTGCTCCGGGGTCACGTAGCTGTGCGAGTCGTCCTGGGTCAGGCCGCGCACGCGCGTGAGCCCGTGCACGACCCCGCTCTTCTCGTAGCGGTAGACGGTGCCGAACTCGAAGAACCGCAGCGGCAGCTCCCGGTAGGACCGCCCCCGCGAGCGGAAGATGAGGTTGTGCATGGGGCAGTTCATGGCCTTGAGGTAGTACTTGCTGTTCTCCAGCTCCATCGCCGGGAACATCGTGTCCTCGTAGTACGGCAGGTGCCCGGAGGTCTCGAAGAGCCCGCCCTTGGAGATGTGCGGGGTGCCGACGTAGTCGAAACCCTCCTCGACGTGCCGGCGGCGGACGTAGTCCTCCATCTCCCGCTTGACCACACCGCCCTTCGGGTGGAAGACCACCAGGCCGGAGCCGATCTCGTCGGGGAAGGAGAAGAGGTCGAGCTCGGTGCCCAGGCGCCGGTGGTCGCGGCGCTCGGCCTCGGCCAGTCGCTCCTGGTAGGCCTTGAGGTCGTCCTTGGTGGGCCAGGCGGTGCCGTACACGCGCTGCAGCTGCGGGTTCTTCTCGCTGCCGCGCCAGTAGGCCGCCGCCGAGCGCAGCAGGCTGAACCCGTTGCCGACCAGGCGCGTGCTGGGCAGGTGCGGGCCCCGGCACAGGTCCTTCCACGCGACGGTGCCGTCGCGGCGGACGTTGTCGTAGATCGTCAGCTCGCCGGCACCGACCTCCACGCCGGCACCCTCGGCGTCGTCTCCGGCGGTGGACTTCAGCCCGATGAGCTCCAGCTTGTACGGCTCGCCGGCCAGCTCGGCGCGGGCCTCGTCGTCGGTCACGACGCGCCGGACGAACCGCTGGCCCTCCTTGACGATGCGCTGCGCCGTCTTCTCGAGGGTCTTGAGGTCCTCGGGGGTGAAGGGCCGCTCGACGTCGAAGTCGTAGTAGAAGCCGTCGCGGATCGGCGGGCCGATGCCCAGCTTGGCCTCGGGGAAGTGCTGCTGCACGGCCTGGGCCACCACGTGGGCGGCGGAGTGCCGCAGCACGGCCAGGCCGTCCTCGGAGGAGATGAGCACCCCCTCGACCCGGTCGCCGTCGGCCAGCGGGTGCGACAGGTCGCGCAGCTCGCCGTTGACGCGGGCGACGACGACGTCGCGCTCGTCGGCGAACAGCTCGGCGGCGGTCGTGCCGGCCGCGACCTGCACCGTCGTCGCGGGCGCGGAGGCGCCGGAACGGGTGACGGTGAGCTGGGCGGACACTGCGCGCCTCCGGGGGGTCGTGGGTCACGGGCGTGGGGGCGCTCCCCCACGCCCGCGACTCTAGCCGGGGAGCTCGGCCGCGCCGTCGGCGCGCGCCCGCAGCCGCGCCGCGTCGCCGGTGCGCACGGTGCCGGGCACCAGCACCTCGGCGAACGACCCGGCGCAGTGCCTGGGCGGCCGCCCCAGCCGCAGGAGCACCGGCCCCACCTCCAGCAGGGCCCCGGCGAGCTCGGCGGCCGGCGGCAGCGCGGCGGCGGTGGGGCTCAGGACGAGGTTCGCTCGCGAGGAGTCCCCGGCGCCGGGGGCGTCGCGGTCGGTGGTGGTCACGACGTGCACGGCGGCGACCTGACGGGCGCCACCGAGGGCCGGGCGCAGCTCCAAGGGGGCGTGGACCCCCAGGAAGCGGGCCACGGCAGCGAGGTCGCCGGGAGCACCGCCCGGGGCGCTCACCACGGGCGCCGAGGGCGGTCCGGACAGCTCCAGGGCGTGCAGGAGGGGTGTGGTCTTGGCCCGCAGGGGCTCGCCACCGGCGGTCAGGACGAACCCGCGGTCCCCGGCCAGGCCCTGCGGGCCGACGTCGGCAGCCTCGACGCGCACGCCGGCCACGGACTTCACGGGGAAGAGCACGATCTGCACGACGAGAGCCCCGGTGTCGACGACTCCGGGGCTCTGCACGGGCTGCTCCTGGTGGTGCTGGTGTGGGCGATACTGGGATCGAACCAGTGACCCCCTCGGTGTGAACGAGGTGCTCTCCCGCTGAGCTAATCGCCCGGTGCGACCGCTGACCGCGACCGGTGGAAGAACCATACCCCGTCCGCGCGGGTGCTCACGACCGCCCCGGTGGGTCCCCCCCGGTCCCCCCCCGCCGCCCTAGAGGCCGGGCAGGCGGGTCAGCTGCGCGGTGACCACCTCCGGGCTCCAGGCGGGCACGCCCTGCCAGGCCAGGTAGCCCCACGCCAGCGCACCCGCGGCGGCGGCCGCGCCCGCGCCCAGGCCGATCCGGGTGCTCCACGAGCGCCGGGCCATCCACTGCGTCCACCGGTGCACCTGGCGGTGCGCGAAGCGGTGGACGCGGCGCGCGGTGGCGAACTCCGTGCCCAGGATCGCCAGGCCGAGGAAGACGACGAGCCAGCCCGGTCCGGGGAGCGGGACCATGACCAGGCCCAGCAGGGCCACCGCGGTGCCGACCACCCCGACCGCGGTGCGGTAGACGCGGTTGGCGTGCGCGTCGGCGCGCAGGCGCTCGCGGCGCGCGCGCAGGGTGGAGCGCCAGCGCTCGGCGCGGCCGTGGCGCACCGGGCGCGGGCCCGCGGGCGCCGTCGCGCCGCGGGAGCGCGCGGCTCCGGGCGAGGTGCCGCCGGTGCGCGCGGCGGGCACCGCCCCGTCCGCCGGGCGGGCCGCGAAGGGACCGGGCGGCGGGACGCCCTGCGCGTCGTCCCCGCCGCCCGCGCGGTCCTGCCGACCGTCCGTCGTCACGCGCACCCGCTCCTCCTCGCTCGCCCCGCCACCGGTGGCCGTCCCCCTCCCCAACGCACGAGGGGCCGCGGACGCTCCCGCCCCGCGCCGCGGTCTCCGGCCACCGCCGCGGGGCGGTCCTGCCGGCCGGTGGAACCGCCGGTGAACGCCGCACGTCCCAGTTGCGCCGTCCGGGTGTTTCAGAGGCTCGATCGGTGGGAAACTGTCAAGCACGGTCGCTGGAGCCCGTCAGCGGCCATGAGCACACGGAGGTCGACGTGCCTGCACTGCCGCACCGCAAGACCGAGGTCGACGTCGACGTGTCGCTGCGCCTACGCACCACCAGCGGCCCCGGGCTCCCCGTCCCCGCCAGCCTGCACTACGGGGCTGACGACCCCTTCGCCATCCACGCGGTCTTCCGCGGGGGGGACGCGGACGTGGAGTGGGTCTTCGCCCGCGACCTGCTGAGGGAGGGGCTCACCGCACCGGCCGGCGACGGCGACGTGCAGGTGCGGCCGTGCCCCGACTCCCCCGAGGGTCGCCCGAGGGTCCTGCTGCGCCTGTCGTCCCCGGACGGCAACGCGGAGCTGGAGGCGGACGAGGCGGACGTCCGGCGCTTCCTGCGCCGGGCCGAGGCCCTGGTGCCGCCGGGGCGTGAAGCGCGTCACCTGGACCTGGACGACCTGATCGCCCGGCTGACCGCCTGACCGCAGCGACGAGCGCGACGCTCGAACGGGGCCCGCACCCGGCACGGCCGCCGGGTGCGGGCCCCGTCGCGCGCCGCGCGGCGAACAGCGGGTGAACGGTGCGGGCGGGGCGGTTGGACTGCACCGGCGAGCGTCGGCTACTGTCTACGACGTCACGGGGAACCGGCCGGAACGGCGGGGGAACCGCAGACGTGCGGACGTAGCGCAGTTGGTAGCGCATCACCTTGCCAAGGTGAGGGTCGCGGGTTCGAGTCCCGTCGTCCGCTCGGAGGCCGGCTCACAGGCGCGAGCCTCGCGGTGGAGTGGCCGAGAGGTTAGGCAGCGGCCTGCAAAGCCGTCCACACGGGTTCGAATCCCGTCTCCACCTCACGGCTCACCGGGTAGCTCCCGGTGTGCTCGAGGGCGATTGGCGCAGCGGTAGCGCGCTTCCCTGACACGGAAGAGGTCACTGGTTCGATCCCAGTATCGCCCACCACGTTGCACTGCAACGGTTCCAGGCCCCCGTCACCGCACCGGTGACGGGGGCCTTCCACGTGCTCGCGCGAGCCTGGGGCACGGCAGGCCGTCCCGAGCGCGGCACCGGTCCTGCGCCGCCCCTCCCCGGCCGACGGAGCGCGCGCCGGACGACCTCAGGGCACCCAGCGGCGCCGCCGGGCGGCCTCGGCGCGGGCCGCCTCGCGGGCCGCGGCCTTGGTGGGGTCGGGCCACACCCGGTCCACCGCCGAGTTCAGGCCCGCGCCGGCGAGCACGGCGATGGACAGGAAGTAGAACCAGACGAGCACGACGATCGGCGCCGCCAGCGGCCCGTAGATCGACGTGGACCCCCCGGCCACCGACGCCGACAGCAGCGTGCGCAGCACCGAGGACGTGAGCAGCCACAGCAGCAGGGCGAGCACCGCTCCGGGCAGGTCCCGCCACCACCGGCTGCGCACCGGTGTGGCCAGGTGGTACAGCGTGGCCAGCCCGGCCACGGACAGCAGCAGCACCACGGGCCAGTACGCGCCCGACAGGCCCTCCAGGGACCGGGGCAGCCAGCGCCCGGCCAGGCTCGGCCCCACCAGCAGCAGCGGCAGGACGACGACCGCCACCAGCAGGCCGACCAGGTACGTGGACAGCGACAGCAGGCGGGTGCGCACGATGCCGCGGTGGCCACCCAGCCCGTACATGATCGAGATGGTGTCCACGTGGACGTTCAGGGCGCGCGAGCCGGACCAGACGCTGAAGGCGAAGGCCAGCAGCGTCAGGTCGGCGCGCCCGGCGGTGGTGACGGAGTCGAAGGTCGGCAGGACCACCTCGGCGATGGCCTGCGGGGTGAAGAAGGCCTCCGTCAGGCGCGTCAGCTGCTCCCGGGCCGCAGCGACCTCGTCCCGCCCCAGCCAGCGCCCCGCGTACCCCAGGCTGGCGACGAGGCCGAAGACCAGCGGCGGCAGGGAGAGCAGGGCGAAGAAGCCGCCCTCCGCCGCCAGGCCCGTGACCCGGAAGCGCACGCAGGCCCCGACGGTGCCCACGGCGAGCTCCCGCACGGCCGCCGGGGCGCGGCGCGCTCGCGCGGCGACCGAGGAGGCGGGGACGGGGGCGGGACGGTGGTGGGCGCCCGCGGGCCGGGAGGGGTCTTCGGGCACCGCCGCAGGGTAGCCGCGCCCGGTGCGGGCCGGGCGGCACGCGCGGCGCCGGACGGCGCGGCGCGGCGGCCGGGGTGTGCAGCGGGGCGGGAACGGCCATGATGACGGTCGACCGCGCACGTGGAGTGCACGAGCTAGGCAGTGGAAGGACCCTCGATGCAGATCTGGCCCGGACGCCCCTACCCCCTGGGGGCGACCTACGACGGAGCGGGCACCAACTTCGCGCTCTTCTCCGAGGTCGCCGAGCGGGTCGAGCTGTGCCTCATCGGTGACGACGGCACCGAGCAGCGGATCGACCTGCCCGAGGTGGACGGCTTCGTGTGGCACGCCTACCTGCCCTCGGTGATGCCCGGGCAGCGCTACGGCTACCGCGTGCACGGCCCGTTCCACCCGGAGAGCGGAGCGCGCTGCCAGCCGCAGAAGCTGCTGCTGGACCCGTACGCGAAGGCGATCGAGGGGCAGGTCGACGGCGACGAGTCCCTCTTCTCGTACCGCTTCGACGACAACTCAGTCGTCAACGACGACGACAGCCTGGGGCACACCATGCTCTCGGTCGTGGTCAACCCCTTCTTCGACTGGGGCAACGACCGCCAGCCGGGGCACGAGTACCACGAGTCGGTGATCTACGAGGCCCACGTCAAGGGCCTGACCCAGCTGCACCCGGACATCCCCGAGGAGATCCGCGGCACCTACGCCGGCATGGCGCACCCGGCGATGATCGAGCACCTCACCTCGCTGGGCGTGACGGCGGTGGAGCTCATGCCGGTGCACCAGTTCGTGCAGGACACCCACCTGGTCGACAAGGGGCTGTCCAACTACTGGGGCTACAACACCATCGGCTTCTTCGCCCCGCACAACTCCTACTCCTCCACCGGCCAGCGCGGCCAGCAGGTGCAGGAGTTCAAGTCCATGGTCCGGGCGCTGCACGAGGCGAACATCGAGGTCATCCTCGACGTGGTCTACAACCACACCGCCGAGGGCAACCACATGGGCCCGACCCTGTGCTTCCGGGGCATCGACAACCAGGCCTACTACCGCCTGGTGGACGGCGACCAGAAGCACTACTTCGACACCACGGGCACCGGCAACAGCCTGCTGATGCGCTCCCCGCACGTCCTGCAGCTGATCATGGACTCGCTGCGGTACTGGGTGACCGACATGCACGTGGACGGCTTCCGCTTCGACCTGGCCGCGACCCTGGCCCGGCAGTTCCACGAGGTGGACCGCCTCAGCGCGTTCTTCGACATCGTGCAGCAGGACCCGGTCGTCTCCCAGGTCAAGCTCATCGCCGAGCCCTGGGACGTCGGCGAGGGCGGCTACCAGGTCGGCGGCTTCCCCGCGCTGTGGACGGAGTGGAACGGCCAGTACCGCGACACCGTGCGCGACTTCTGGCGCGGCGAGCCCGGCACGCTGGGCGAGTTCGCCAGCCGCATCACCGGCTCCTCCGACCTGTACGAGCACTCCGGGCGCAAGCCCATCGCCAGCATCAACTTCGTCACCGCCCACGACGGCTTCACGATGCGCGACCTCGTCTCGTACAACGAGAAGCACAACGAGGCCAACGGCGAGGGAGGTGCGGACGGCGAGAGCCACAACCGCTCCTGGAACTGCGGCGTCGAGGGTCCCACCGACGACCCGGAGATCGTCGCGCTGCGTGCCCGGCAGCACCGCAACCTGCTGGTCACGCTGCTGCTGAGCCAGGGGGTGCCGATGATCCTGCACGGCGACGAGCTGGGGCGCACGCAGCAGGGCAACAACAACGTCTACTGCCAGGACAACGAGCTGGCCTGGATGGACTGGGACCTGTCGCCGGCGCAGCAGGAGCTGCTGGACTTCACGCGCCGGGTGGTCGAGATGCGGCGCACCGAGCCGGTGTTCCAGCGACGGCGCTTCTTCGCGGGGGACGCCGGCCACGGCGGGGAGAGCAAGATCGGCGACATCGAGTGGTTCGTCGCCGACGGGACCGAGATGACCGACGAGGACTGGGCCGACGCGGCCAACCGCAGCGTCATGATCTTCCTCAACGGCGAGGCGATCCCCGAGCCGGACCGCCGGGGGGAGCGCATCGTCGGCGACTCCTTCTTGATCATGTACAACCCCTGGCACGAGGCGGTGGAGTTCACGCTGCCGGAGAAGGCCTACGGCGACAACTGGCACGTGCGCCTGGACACCGCCGACGACCAGGTCGGCGTGGTGTCGATCTTCACCGAGGAATCGGCGTTCTCCCCGGGCACGAGGCTGCCCGTCGCGGGCCGCTCCATCCTCGTGCTGGCCCGCGAACCGCTGGGAGAGAAGTGACCGAGGAGACCTACCGCCCGGCCGTGGTGCCGGTGAGCACCTACCGCTTCCAGGTGCAGCCGGCGTTCACCTTCGACGACGCCGCGGCGCAGGCCGAGCACCTGCACCGCCTGGGGGTCTCGCACGCCTACCTCTCCCCCGTGCTGGCCCCGGCGAAGGGGTCCACGCACGGCTACGACGTGGTGGACCACTCCCGCCTGAACGACGAGGCCGGCGGGCGCGCCGGCTTCGACCGCCTCGTGGCTGCGCTGCGCGCCGCGGGACTGGCCGCCGTGGCCGACGTGGTGCCCAACCACATGGCGGTGCCGACCCCCGCGCACGAGAACGCCCAGCTGTGGTCCGTGCTCAAGGAGGGTCCCCGCTCCCCCTACGCCCGCTGGTTCGACGTGGACTGGTCGGTGCAGGACCGCGCGATCCTCATGGCGGTGCTGGGGCAGCGCATCGGCCAGGTCCTGGCCGCCGGCGAGCTGAGCCTGGGCACCCGTTCCACGCCGCAGGGCGAGGAGCACGTGCTGCGCTACTACGACCACGTCTTCCCCGTGCGCCCGGGCACCGAGGACCTGCCGCTGGCGGAGCTGGTGGACCGGCAGTGGTACCGCCTGGCCCACTGGCGGGTGGCCGACGAGGAGCTGAACTACCGGCGCTTCTTCGACGTGGACACCCTGGCCGCGATCCGCGTGGAGGACCGCGAGGTGTTCGACGCCTCGCACGCCCTGCTGCTGGAGCTGGTGGGCCGCGGGGATCTGCAGGGCCTGCGCATCGACCACCCCGACGGGCTGGCCGACCCGCGCGGCTACCTGCGGTGGCTGGCCGAGGCCACCTCCAGCGCCACCGGGGACGGCAGCGCCTGGGTGGTCGTGGAGAAGATCCTCGAGGGCGAGGAGCAGCTGCCGGCGGACTGGGCGTGCGCCGGCACCACCGGCTACGACGCCCTGCAGCGGGTGGGTGGGCTGTTCCTGGACCCGGCGGGCGCCGAGCCGCTGACCGAGCAGTACACGGCGCTCACCGGCGAGACCGGCACGTTCCAGGCCGTGGTGGACAACGCCAAGCGCGAGGTCGTCGAGCACGGCCTGTACGCCGAGGTCCACCGCCTGGTGGACCTGCTCTCCGGCATCTGCCACGACGACGTCGACCTGCGCGACCACACCCGCCGGGGCCTGCACGAGTGCGTCGTGGAGCTGCTGGTGGCGTTCCACCAGTACCGCGCGTACGTCGTGCCCGGGGAGGAGGCGTCGCCGGAGGCCGTGGGCGTCGTGGAGGCAGCGGCGGAGCACGCTCGCGCCCACCTGCCCGAGGAGCGCCACGACACCCTGCAGGTCGTGGTGGACCTGGCGCTGAACCGGGTCGGGAACCCCTCGGACACCCGCATCGCCGAGTTCGTGGTGCGCTTCCAGCAGACGTGCGGCCCGGTGATGGCCAAGGGCATCGAGGACACCTCGTTCTACCGCTGGTTCCGCCTGTCCTCGCTCAACGAGGTCGGCGGGGACCCCACCCGCTTCGGGACGTCCCCGGAGGAGTTCCACTCCTTCTGCTCCGCCCTGGCCCGGGACTGGCCGGCGGCCATGACGACGCTGTCCACGCACGACACCAAGCGCAGCGAGGACGTGCGGGCGCGGCTGTCGGTCCTGTCGGAGCTGACGGAGGAATGGGGCGCGGGGCTGACCCGCTGGCGCGAGCTGGCCGCCGAGCACCGGGCGACCGAGCTCGACGCGCGCACCGAGCTGCTGGTGTGGCAGACCCTCTTCGGCACCTGGGGCGACGACGGGCCGATCAGCGCCGAGCGGCTGCTGGGCTACCTGCAGAAGGCGACCCGCGAGGCCAAGGACCACACCACGTGGACCTCGCCGGACGAGGCGTACGAGGCGGCCGTGGAACGCTTCGCGACCGGCGTGCTGGGCGACGAGGCCGTCCTGGCGGCGGTGCGGGAGTTCGTCGAGGCGAGCGCGGCGCAGGCCCGCGTGGCGGTGCTGGGGCAGAAGTTCGTGCAGCTGGCGATGCCGGGGGTCCCGGACGTGTACCAGGGCACCGAGCTGGTGGACCTGTCGCTGGTCGACCCGGACAACCGCCGCCCGGTGGACTACGCGGAGCGCTCGCGCCGCCTGGCCTCGCTGGACGGCGGCTCGGCCCCCGCGGACCTGCACGACGAGAAGCTGCTGGTCGTCTCGCGCACCCTGCGGGTGCGCCGCGAGCACCCGGAGCTGTTCGTCGGCCAGGGGGCGGGCTACTCCCCCGTCCCGACCACGACGGGCAACGCGCTGGCGTTCGGCCGCGGCCCGGTCGGCGCGCCCGGGGCCATCGCGGTGACGACCCGGCTGCCGGTGTCGCTGGAGCGTCACGGCGGGTGGGGCGAGCACACGCTGTCGCTGCCCGAGGGCGAGTGGCGCGACGCGTTCACCGGCACCGTGGTGAGCGGCGGTGCGGTGCGGGTGGCCGACGTGCTGGCGCAGCTGCCGGTGGCGTTGCTGGTGCGGGAGAGCTGAGCGCTGCGGCGGAGGGGCGGTGCGTCGCCCCTCCG
>NZ_JBJLSE010000028.1:0-43321 GCF_050871845.1 Kineococcus arenarius subsp. arenarius | reverse complement strand
CCCCCCCCCCCCCCCCCCCCCCCCCCCCCCCCCCCCCCCCCCCCCCCCCCCCCCCGCCCCCGCGCCCCCCCCCCCCGCGCCCCCCCCCCCCCCCCCCCCCCCCCCGCCGCCGCGGTCGCGCAGACTCCGAGGCCACCGACGTCGACGCCGCCCTGGCCCGCACCCTGCTCACCTGCCCCCTCGTCGCCGGCGCGCGGCGCGTGGCGTGCTACGCCTCCCGCCCCGGCGAGCCGGGCACCCGTTCGGTGCTGGCCGAGCTGCGGCGCCACGGCGTGGAGGTGCTGCTGCCCGTGCTGCTGCCCGACGACGACCTGGACTGGGAGGTGCGGGCCGTGCGGCCCGGCCCCGCCGGGTCGGGGCCGCTGGGGCCGGGCGCCATCGCCACCGCCGACGTCGTCGTGGTGCCCGCGCTCGCCGTGGACACCGCCGGGCGCCGGCTCGGGCAGGGCGGCGGCAGCTACGACCGCGCGCTGCAGCGGGTGCCGCGGCGCGTGCCGGTGATCGCGCTCGTGCACGACGACGAGCTGTTCGACGCCGCCGTCAGCCCGCTGCCGGTGCTGCCGCACGACCGGCCCGTGCACGCCGTCGTCACCCCCACGCACTGGATGCCGCTGCTGACCTGACGCGGCCCGCCCGGCGCGGCCCGGTACCGTGCCGCATGACCGTCGGGGAACTCAGCACCGTCCTGCTGGTCTCCTCCGCGGTGCTGCTGCTGGCGGTGCTGGCGGTGCGCCTGTCGGCCCGCACCGGGCTGCCCTCCCTGCTGCTGTACCTGGGCCTGGGGCTGCTGCTGGGCGAGGACGGCGTGGGCATCCACTTCTCCGACGCCGAGCTGGCGCAGGTGCTCGGCTACTGCGCGCTCGTGCTCATCCTCGCCGAGGGTGGCCTGACGACCCGCTGGGACACGATCCGGGGGGTGCTGGCCCCGGCGGCGGTGCTGTCGACCGTGGGCACCGCGGTGTCCACGGCGGTGGTGGGCGTGGGCGCGCACCTCCTGCTGGGGACGTCGTGGCCGGTCTCGCTGCTGATCGGCGCGGTGGTCTCCTCCACGGACGCGGCAGCGGTGTTCTCGGTGCTGCGCTCCCTGCCCCTGCCGCGACGGCTGACGGGACTGCTGGAGGCGGAGTCCGGGCTCAACGACGCGCCCGTGGTCATCGCGGTGCTGACGCTGACGGAGATCGCGGGCGGCGGGGACTCGCCGGCCTGGTGGGCCGCCGCGGGTGAGGCGGTGCTGCAGCTGGCCGTCGGCACCGCCGTCGGCGTCGGCGGCGGGCTCGCCGGCTCGTGGCTGCTGCGCCGCAGCGCGCTGCCGAGCTCGGGGCTGTACCCGGTGGCGGTGCTGGCCCTCACCGTGGGCGCCTACGCCGCGGCCGACCTGCTGCACGGCTCCGGGTTCCTGGCCACGTACCTGTGCGGCCTGGTGCTGGGCAACTCCCGGCTGCCGCACCGGCACGCCACCCGGGGCGTGGCCGAGTCCGCCGGCTGGCTGGCGCAGATCGGGCTGTTCGTCGCGCTGGGCCTGCTGGCGACCCCCTCGCGGCTGCCGGGGGTGGTGGTCGACGCGCTGCTGGTGGGGCTCGTGCTGACGGTGCTGGGGCGCCCGGCGTCCGTGCTGGTGAGCCTGCTGCCGTTCCGCGGGGCGCAGCGGGTGCGGCGGGCGGAGCTGGTGTTCCTGTCCTGGGCGGGGCTGCGCGGGGCGGTGCCCGTCGTGCTGGCGACCGTGCCGGCGGTGGCGGGGGTCAGCGGCACGGAGCGGCTCTTCGACGTGGTGCTCGTGCTGGTCGTCGTGTTCACCCTGGTCCAGGCGCCCACCCTGCAGCCGCTGGCGCGGGCGCTGCGGCTGGCGCCGGCCGCGGCGACCGCCGACCTGGACGCGGAGGTGTCGCCGCTGGGGACGCTGTCGGCGGACGTGGTGCGGGTGCGGGTGGGCACCGGTTCGCGGCTGCACGGGGTGGAGGTGTTCGAGCTGCGGCTGCCGGTGGGCGCGAAAGTGACGCTGGTGGCCCGCGACGGGGCGACGTTCGTGCCCGGGCCGCGCACCGCGCTGCGCCGCGGCGACGAGGTCCTGGTGGTCACCTCCACCGCGGAGCGGGCCGCGGTCGAGGAGCGGCTGCAGCAGGTGAGCCGGCACGGCAAGCTCGCGGACTGGCGGCACCCCCGGCCCGAGGGCCATCAGTAACAGCGCGTTACTCAGCAGGTACCGTGCGCTCATGCGCCGTCGCACGGTCCTCACCGGAGCCCTGGGCACCCTGCTCCTGCCCGCCGCGCTCCCCGCGCGCGCCGCCACGCCCGGCCCGCCGGGCGAGACGGGCCTGCCGGACCTGCGCGCGCTGGCCGCGGCCCCCGGCCGGGTCGAGCTGGAACGGACCCTGAGCACCGTCGCCCCCGGCCTCGTCCTCGAACGGCTCGCCACCCTGGACGCCGCCGGCTCCGTGCGCACCTCCCTGCTGCGCCTGGCGCCCGGCACCGGCACCCGTCCCGCGCTGCTGCAGCGCAGCCTGTCCGAACCGCGCACCCCCGCCGAGCTGGCCGCGGCGGCCGGCGCCGTGGCCGCCGTCAACGGCGACTTCTTCGACATCGACCGCACGGGCACCCCCGACGGCCCCGTCGTCGTCGCCGGGCGGCCTCTCAAGGCCGACGCCGGCGTGCAGCGCGCCGTCGGCGTGGACGACTCCCCCGCCGGGTGGACCGGCCGCCTCGGCGACGTGCAGCTCACCGGCACCGCCACCGTCGGCACCCGCACCTGGCCGCTGTCCGCCCTGGGCACCCGCACCGTCCCGGCCGACGCCGTGGCCCTGTTCACCCCCGACTGGGGACCGGGCGACCGGGCGCTGACCGCCCCCGGCGGGGTGGAGGTGGAGGTGCGCGCCGGGCGCGTCAGCGCGGTGCGCGCCCCCGGAGCCGCCCCCGTGCCCGCGGACGGCTTCGTCCTCGTCGCCACCGGCGCCCCCGCCGCCGCGCTGGCCGGCACCGCGCCCGGCACCGGCGCGAGCACGTCCGTGGACGTGCGGGTCGGCGCCCTGGACCCCGGCTCGGACGGCTTCGCGCTCGGCGCGCGCCTGGAGCTCGTGCGCGACGGCCGCGTCGCCGCCATCGACACCGCCGACCCCACCTGGGCGGCGCTGCGCGCCCGCACCGCGATCGGCTGGACCCGCACCGGCGAGCTGCTGCTGCTCACCGCCGACGGCGGCACCGCGCGCTCGCGCGGGCTGACCGCCGTGGAGACCGCGCAGCGGATGGTGCAGGCCGGCGCCGACGGCGCCGTGATGCTCGACGGCGGCGGCTCGGCGCAGCTGGTGGCGCGCCCGGCCGGGCAGGCGGCGGCGGTCGTCGTCGGCGAACCCTCCGACGGGGCGCCGCGGCCCGTCGCCCACGCGGTCGGGCTGCTGGCGCCGCCCTCCGACGGCCGTGCCACCGGGATCGCCTGGCACGGCCCGGGCGGGCGGGTCTTCCCCGGCCTGCACCTGGTCGTGACGGCCGTGGGCACCGACGCGGCGCTGGCGCCCGCGCCGCTGCCCGCGGCGACCGCGAGCACCGCGGAGCCCGCCGTGGCCGTCGTGGAGGGCAGCGCCGCGACCCCCGCGGGCGGCTCGCGGGTCGTCCTGCGCGGCGCGGCCCCCGGCCGCACCGCGCTGCGGGTGCGCTCCGGCGCCGCGGCCGGGGAGCTGGCCGTGGAGGTGCTCGGGCCGCTGCGCACCCTGGAGCTGGACCCGGCACCGGTCCTGACGGCCGCGGGCGCGACGGCCGACGTGCAGGTCGTGGGCCGCGACGGCGAGGGGTACCGCGCCCGCGTCGACGCCGGCGACGTGCAGCTGTCGGCCGACCCCGCGCAACTGGGCGTGCTCGCGCTGCCCGACGGGCGCGTGCGGCTGACGGCCGCAGCAGCCGGCCCCGCCGTCGCCGGGCTCGTCCTGCGCGCCGGGGCGGTGTCCAGCACCGCCCCCGTCGCGCTGGGGCTGAGCACCACCCCGGCCGACCCCGTCGCGGACCCCGCGCGCTGGAGCGCGGCCGCCACCCGCGCCACCGCGTCCCTGGCGCCCGTCCCCGTCGGCGACCTGCCGGGGGTGGGCGCGGCCCTGCGCCTGACCTACGACTTCCGCGGTCAGCCGGCCGGCACGTCCGTGGCCGCCGCCGTCGCCGACCCGCCCGTGGCGCTGCCGGCCGGCACCCGCCAGGTCGCCCTGCGGGTGCGCGGGGACGGCGCCGGCGGCTGGCTGCGGGCGGTGCTGCGCGTGGACGGGGCGGCCCGGCCGCTGACGTTCGCCGAGCGGGTCGACTTCACCGGCTGGCGGCGGCTGGTCGCCGAGGTCCCCGCCGGCGCCCGGCAGGTGGCGCTCGAGCGCGTGTACCTGGCGCAGACCGACGTGGCGCGGCGGACGGCCGGCGCCCTGGACCTGGCCGCGCTGGAGGCCGGCGCGGCACCGGCCCCGCCGGAGGCGGACGGCCCGCGCGACCCCGCCCTGGCCCCGGGCACCGCCACCGGCCCGCGCACCGGGCGGGTGGCGGTCCTCGCCGCCGTGCACGTCCGGGCGGACCGGGACGGCGGCGACGCGCTGCTGCGGCGGGCGCTGCGGCAGGCGGTCGCCGCCGGGGCGCAGCACGTCCTGCTCGCCGGGGACGCCGTGGGGGCGCCCGGCAGCGGCGGCACCGACGCCGACGTCGCGCTCGTCCTGCAGGCCCTGGCCGCCGAGCTGCCCACCGGCACGGGGTGGTCGTGGCTGCCCGGGGACGGGGAGGTGGGCACCGCGGCCGCCGCGGGGCCGTCCTCCTCCGGCGGCGCGGCCACGCACCGCCGCCTCGACCTGGCCGGCACGCGCCACCTGCTGCTGGACGCCGGCGGTGGTTCGCTGCGCGCGGCCGGCTTCGGCCAGCTGCCGTGGTTGCGCGCCGAGCTGGACGCGGCGGCGGGCGACGAGGGCGTCACCGGCGTCGTCGTGACCGCGTCGCGCGGCCCGGGCACGGGCGCCGGGGACCTGGCCGACCCCGACGAGAGCGCGCTGCTGCGCACCTGGGCGGCCGACTGGCGCACCACCACGGGCAAGCGGATCGCCCTGCTGGGCCGTGCCGGCGGCACCGCACCGCGCCTCACCCGCCGCGAGGGGGTGCTGGAGGTCGGCGCGGCCCGCGCGCTCGTGCCCGGCAGCGCCGCGGGCGCCTGGACGCTGCTCACCCTCGACGCGGACGCCGCGAGCGCGCCGGGGGCCGCCGGGGCGCTGCCCGCGGGCGACGACGGGTGGGTGCGGGTGCACGCCCACCCGCTGGGCGCCCCGGTGGCGCGGCGCCGGCGCCGGGTGCGCTGAGCGCGGCGCACGGCCGGGACGACGAGTACGATTGGCACTCGAACTCCCCGAGTGCCAGTCGGGGTCCGCAGCTCCCTGGAGACGACGTGCCCACCTACGCCTACGCGTGCCAGCAGTGCGACCACACCTTCGAGGTCCGCCAGTCCTTCAGCGACGACGCCCTGACCAGCTGCCCGGAGTGCTCCGGGCAGCTGCGCAAGCTCTTCAACAGCGTCGGCATCGTCTTCAAGGGCTCCGGCTTCTACCGCACCGACTCGCGCGGCACGGGCTCGGAGGGCAAGGGCTCCGAGAGCAAGGGCGCCGAGAAGAAGGGCTCCGGCGCGAGCACCGGGGCCGCGGCTCCCTCGGGGTCGTCCGGCACCGCGGCGGCGAGCTCGTCGTCGGGCTCCTCCAGCACCTCCTCGAGCTCCTCCACCGGCGGGTCCACCTCCGCCGCCTGACGACCGGGCGCGCGACGCCCCGGCCGCCGGGGCGTCGCGGTGTCCACCGGCGCCGGCGGCGGACGGCCGTCCACAGCGGCGCCGGCGGTCCCGGTGCACGCCGTCGCACCGCGGCCTACGGTCCCGGCGTGCTGCGCGAGACGACCCCCCGCCCTCCCGGGCCCCGCGACCGGCGCCGCCGCCGGCTGGCCCGCCGCTGGCTCAGCGCCGGCCTGAGCGCCGGCGCGGCCGGGGTGGCGGTGTGGGCGCTGTCGCCACCCGCCCCGCAGACCCGGGCGGTGCTCGTGGCCACCCGCGACCTGCCCGCCGGCGCCGCGCTGTCCGAGGCGGACGTGCACCGCGCGCAGCGGCCGGTGGCCACCGTGCCCGACGGGGCGCTGGACCCGGTCTCCGCGGCGGGGGCCGTGCTGGCCGGCGCGGTGCGCCGCGGCGAGGTCCTCACCGACACCCGCACCACCGGCGCGGGCCTGCTGGCCGGGCAGCCGCCCGGCACCCTGGCCACCACGGTCGCCGTGGACGACCCGGCCGTCCTGGACGGGCTGCGCCCCGGTGCCCGCGTGGACGTCCTGGCCCGCACCGACGACCCCGTCACCGGCCTGGCCACCGGCGCCGAGCGCGTGGCCACCGACGTCGTCGTGCTGGCCGTGCCGGCCGCCACCACCTCCGGCGGGCTGCTGGGCCCGGCCTCCGCCGGCGCGACGGGCAGCGTGCTGGTGGCGGTGGACGCGCCCACCGCCGCCGACCTCGCCGCCGCCGCCGGGCGGACCGTCCTCGCGCTGCGCGCGCCGTGACGCCGGCCCGGCGCCGGCCCTCAGAGCGCGCCGGAGGGGTGGCGCGGTGCAGCGGGCCGGGGCACCACGCCGGGCGTGCGCGCGGCGCGCTGCGCGGCCAGCACCCACAGGACGTCGTCCGGCGCCACCGGCTCACCCACGTGGCTGCCCTGGGCGACGTGGCAGCCCATCGCTGCCAGGGCCCGCAGCGTGTCGGCGTCCTCCACCCCCTCGGCGACCACGCGCAGCCCGAGGTCGCGCGCCATCTGCACGGTGGAGCGCACGATGACCGCCCGCGCGCGGTCGCCGGTCATCGCCGTGACGAAGCTGCGGTCGATCTTCAGCTCGTCCACGTCCAGGCCGGTGAGCTGGCGCAGCGAGGAGTGGCCGGTGCCGTAGTCGTCGACGGCCACGGAGCAGCCCAGCGCCCGCAGCCCGCGCACCACGGCGCCGGCGCGCTGCAGGTCGGACACCAGCCCCGTCTCGGTGATCTCCAGCACCAGCGCGCGCGCCGGCACCTCGTGGCGCCGCAGCGCGGCGTCGACCAGCGCGGGCAGCCCGGCGTCGTCCAGCGAGCGCGCGGACAGGTTCACCGAGACCGTGACGTCGCACCCGCACGCCCGCCAGTCCGCCACGTCGCCCAGGGCCTGCTCCAGCACCACGCGCGTCATCTCGTGCACCAGGCCGGAGCGCTCCGCCAGCGGCACGAAGCGGTCCGGCGCCACGGTGCCCAGCTGCGGGTGGCGCCAGCGCACCAGCGCCTCGGCACCCACGAGCACCCCCGTCGCCGGCTCGACCTGCGGCTGGTACTGCACGAACAGCTCACCGCACCGCACCGCGCGCGCCAGGTCCGCCTGCAGCAGCAGCCGTCCGGGCTCGCCGGCGGTGTCCCCACCGGTGTAGGTGCAGGCCCGCCCCCGCACCTCCTTGGCCTCGTGCAGGGCGGCGTCGGCGCTGCCGAGCAGCTGCGCCGCGCCGGCGCCGTGCCGGGGTGCCAGCGCCACCCCCACGCTCACCGGCACCAGCACGCCGGTCCCGCCGACGCGGTGGTCGCCCGCCTCGGCCACGACCCGGCGGGCGAGGTCCTCCGCGACCGCGCCGTCGGGGACGAGCAGCGCGAACTCGTCGCCCCCCAGGCGGGCGACCACCGCGCCCGCGGGCGCCAGCGCCCGCAGGCGCCCGGCCACCCGGCGCAGCACCTCGTCGCCCACGGGGTGCCCCAGGGCGTCGTTGACGTCCCGGAAGCGGTCGAGGTCCACCACCAGCATGCCGGGGCCGGCCACCCCGGAGGACGTGCGCAGGGCCCGGGCGGTGGCCGCGAGCAGCTCCTGCCGGCCCGGCAGCCCGGTCAGGGCGTCGCGCGAGGTGGCGGCCCGGTGCGACCGGGCGGCGCGGACGACGACCGGGACGGCCAGGGCGAGAGCCAGGACGAGGGCTGCGGGCGACGCCCGCCACGGCGGCGCGAACGGCAGCCGGACGCAGAGGAGCAGGAGAGCCACCAGCAGCAGCAGCACGAGCACGCCCGGGGAGCGGGGGCGCCGCGCCCTGGAGGTCGCGGTGCCCACGGTGCGCTTGCGGGGCACGCTCCACCTCCCACCGTCGTCCCGGCCGTCGCTGCGACCGGGGCGCTGGGGTGGCCCCGGTCCGCCGGCTGGCGCCCATCATGTGGGCCCGTGCCGCCGGGAGGAACCCCTGCGGCAGCAGTGATCCATCGACGTGGACCCGTAGTCACCGAACACCGACCAGCGGTCACCGAGAGGTGGCGGAGGGCTGATCCACTGAGCACGCTGAGTCGTCAGCGAGAGCGGCGTCAGTCCCAGTGCGGCGGTCGCTGGGAGAGGTACCACTCGTCGTCGAGACCACCCGCGGCGTCGCCCCACCCCTCGTCGCGGTCGTCGGCGGAGCGCTCGTCCTCCGGCGGCACCTCCCGGGCGGCGTCCTCCCCGCCACGGTCCGGCCCGTCGCGGTCGTCCCGCGCAGCGCGGGGGGCGGGACCGCCCGGCACGCTCACGACGCCTCCCCGCGCGGCAGCGGCACCTGCTGGGGCGGCTGGGCCGGCCGGGACTCGTCCCGGCCGGCCGTCGGCGCGTCGTGCCCCGCCCCCCGCGGTGGTGGAGGGGCCTGCGGCGGTGGAGGGGCCTGCGGCGGTGCGGCGAGCCCGCGCAGGTCCAGCACGAGCTCGGCGTCGGGCCCCAGCTCGTCGACCGCCTCGCGCCAGCGGCCGGCGATCCGGGCGGCCTCGGCCGCGGGGTCGGCGAGCACCTCGGTGGCCAGGGACCGCACGTAGCGCCAGCCGCAGCGCTCCAGCCGGGCGGGGCCGTCCACCTCCCGCTCCAGCACGTCGGCGGCCGCCCACGCGGGGCCGTCCAGCTCCACCGCGAGCGCCGGACCGCTGCCGTCGGGGCGGCGCACCGCCAGGGGCACCGCCCGCGAACGGCCCACCCGGAGCTGCACGGGCAGCCCGAGGTCGCGGCAGGCGGCGGCGAGGCGGCGCTCCAGCGCGCTCGACCGGAACCCCTCCGGCCCGGGCTCCCCCGGAGCGGCCCCGTCCACCGCGGCCTCCCACGCCAGGGCGACCCGCAGCAGGGGGTCCCGCCCGTCCCCGGCGGTTCCGCGCCCGTCCGCCCCGCCGCCGGGCGCGGCGTCGTCCCGGCGCGCGTCGTCCAGCACCACGGTGGTGCGCCGGCACGCGCGCGTCAGCGCGAGCACGACGTCCTGCGGCGGGGCCTGCCCGGCGCCCAGCCCCGCTCCGCCCAGGACGGGGTCGGCCAGGACGACGACGTGGTCGCGGCGCTCGCCCGTCCAGCGGGACGGCTCGGCCACCAGCACCTCCCCGTCGCCGCCGCCGGGCACCAGGCCCTCCTCGGTGACGCGGCGGCGCACGGCGTCCGCGAGCAGGTCGGCACCGGCGGCGTCCGGGACCACCACGCCCAGGGAGTGCCCGGGGTGCCGGCGCAGGGCGTCGACGACGACCTCGAGGACGAGGCCCACCAGCGCGTCGGGTCCGCGGCGGGCCGCGGGGGCGCGCAGCGAGGTGCGGTGCACGGCGCGCGGCTCCGGTCCGGCGCCGCGCAGCGAGTCCGGGGCGGGCAGGTCCCCGGCGACCGGCACGCCCTCCAGCAGGCGGTCGTCCAGGCAGGCGTGCTGGCGCTCCAGGCCCAGCCCGGGCAGCACGCCTGCGGTGTCGTCCAGCAGGTCGCCCAGCGGCTCGCCCAGCGGGTCGGCCGCCGGCAGCGCCCCGGCGGTGGCCAGGTCGGCGGGACCGGGCAGGGCCGGGTCGCCCACCACGACGACCTGACGGCCGCGGGCCAGCGCGGGCAGGACCCAGGAGGTGGCGCTGGACCGCGCGCCGAGGACCACCACGAGGTCCGCGGCGGGCAGGTCGGCGCCCAGGGCGGCGGCGCCGGCCGCCGACAGCGCCGTGCAGGGCAGCAGCGCGCCCGCCGCGGCCAGCTCGGGCGCCAGCGGCTCGGCGGGACCGGCGGCGGTGCGCAGCGGCGGGCGGGCGGGGCGCTCCGGCGGGACGGGCGCGGCGCCCGCGCGCGCGTCGACCGCGCCGCGCACCCGGCGCGCGTCGTGGGCGCGGGCCGCCGCCCGGGCGAGCTGCAGCGCGGCGCGCGCCCGCCGCAGCGCGGTGGTGTCCGGCGCCCCGACGAGGGGGTCGGCCAGGGACAGGGCGTCCAGGACGCCCGCCCACCACGCGCACTCCACCTCGGCGGTCAGGTCCACGCTGCCCGGGCCGTCCCAGCGCGCGCCCAGGTCGTCCAGCAGGGGCTGCCAGCCCGCCGCGGCGAGCTCGTCGAGCAGCACGGTGCGCTCGGGCAGGTCGTCCAGCGCACCGGCTGCCCGCACCAGGTCGCGCAGCAGCGCGGTCAGCTCGGGCAGCTGCACGTCCAGCAGGGAACCGTCCGGGGCCAGGTCGGCGAGCAGCCGCGCGGGCAGGACGCGCTGAAGCTCGAGCAGGTCCGCGCGCAGCGCCGCCACCGCCACGCACAGCTCGTCCAGCCCGTCCGGCACGTGCGGGGCGCCGTCGCGCACCGAGACCCGCTGCCACGCCAGGCGCTGGGCCCGGGCGAGCTGCAGCCACTCGTGCAGCTCGGCGGTGCCCTCGGGCGCCGCCACGGGCAGCAGCAGGGCGCGGGCCTGCCGCCGCAGCCGCCAGCGGGCCACGGCGCCCACGCGCACGCCGTTGTCGCGGCGCCACTGGGCGGTGGCGGTGGCGGCGGCCACGTCGCCCAGGGAGACGGCGAAGACGTCCGGGCCGAAGCGGGCGACGGTGGTGCGCACGCCCTCCAGCAGGTCGACGCGCTCGGCGGCCTCGGCGACCGACGCGGCTCCGCGCAGGCCCGCCGCGTCGCAGACGGTCGCCATGAGCGCCCGCGCGGCCGGCAGGGTGTCCTCCAGCGCGCTGCGCACCCGGGTCAGCGCGTCCGCGGCCGCCCGCGGGCTGCGCAGCTGCGCCCCGGCCCACGGGCCGCTGGTTCCGGCGGGGTCGAAGGCGCCCAGCTCCACGGCGCGGCGCAGCCGCCCGGCCCAGGCCGGCAGGTCCTCGCGGCGGCACGCGGCCAGGTCCTCGCCGCGCAGGCGGCGGGTCGTGGTCGCCGGCACGGGGCGCTCGGCCAGCTGCGCCAGCGCCTCCAGCGCGTCGTGGACGCTGACGCCCCAGGGCGCGCGCCGGCGGTGCAGGGCCTGGGCGTGCTCCTCCAGCAACGCCGCGTCCGCGGCCGGGTCCGGGCGCGTCCCGGTCGCCTCGGCACCGCGGCGCGCCTCGAGCTCGCCGCGGGCGGTGCGGGTCTGCTCGCGCACGTCGGCGAGCACGGCGGCGGGGTCCAGGTCGGCGGTCAGGTGCAGCACGAGCCGGCCCAGGCCGTGCTCGCGCAGCCGCTCGTCGACGGCGCGCCGCTCGGCGGCGGCGTCGGCCACCAGCAGGGTGGTGCGCCCGGCCGCGGCCCCCGCGGCCACCAGCGCCGCGGCGACCTGGGTGGCGCCGGTGCCGGCGGGGGCCTCCAGGCGCAGGTCCGCACCGGACAGGACGTGCTCGACGGCGCGCCGCTGCGCCGCGTCCAGCGGCAGGCCGACCCGGTCCGCGGTCGCCGGCGCGGTGGGGGGACCGGCGGTGCAGGGCTCGGCGGGGGCCACGGACCCGCCCTCGGCGAGGGCGCGCACGACCCGGTGCCCGCGCACGTCGGCGCCGTGCCGGCGCAGGTGGGTCAGCAGGTCCGAGCCGGGATCGGCGAACGTGGCCAGCAGCAGCCGTCGCTCCACCCGCAGGCCGGGCACGCCGGCGAGCTGGCGGCGCACCTCGTCCAGCGCCGGCTCGGGGTCGAAGCCGCGGTGCCTGCCCACGGCCCGCGCGACGCGCTCGTCGTCCAGCTCCACGCCCAGCTCGGCGCGGGCGGTGCGCACGAGGACGGGGTTGACGAGCACCCCGGGGTCCAGCCGCACCACGAAGTCCTCGCGGGCCTCGGCGGCGGGGGTCAGGGAGCAGCGGCGCAGCAGCAGGGGTGTGCGGCGCGCCGGGGCGCCGGTGGGCGGGGTCCACGTGACGGTGCCCACCGCGACGGCGAGGGCGCGCGTGCCGCGCTGGGCCAGCAGGACGGCGGCGCGGCGGTGGGTGGCACGCACGCGCCGGCGCGCGTCGGCCCGGGCACCGGGTTCGCGCACGAGGCTGGACAGCGGTGCCGGGCCGCCGGCGAGCAGCTGGGCCAGGCCGGAGGGGTGCGCGGTGGTCAGGTCCAGCCCCTCGTCGGGGGCGTCCAGCAGCGCGGACGTCCCGCCGAGCGCCTGCGCCTGCGCCCACCACCGCCGTCGGGTCGCGTCGGCGGTGCGGGGAGCGACGTCGTTCACGCCCTCCACAGTAGGCGCGCCGGGGACCGGTCCGGCCCGCTCGCCGCGCCGCTCACCCGGTGGGGCGCCGCTCACCCGGTGGGGCGCCCCGGCCCGGCGGCGGGGGCGGCGGCCGGGCGGGCGCCCGGTGGCGCGGCGGGGACGGTGCTGGCCGAGCGGGCCAGCGCGACGAGGGTGACGTCGTCGCGGGCGCGCCCGCCGCTGTGGCGGCGGGCGACCTCGAGGGCCTCGTCGACGAGGGCCTGCGGGGTCAGCTCCGGCAGCCGGGACAGCGCCGCCAGGACCCCTTCCACCCCGAGCTCGTCGGTGGTGCCGGTGGGGCGCGCCTCGGTGAGCCCGTCGGTGTAGACGACGAGCATCGAGCCGGGGGCCAGGGAGGCCGTGCCCGTGGTCCAGGCGCCGGGCACGTCCAGGTGCAGCCAGGACAGCAGCGGGCCGGTGGCCCCCAGCTCCGTGACCACGCGCACGACGCCGCCGTCGGAGCGCAGGACCAGCGGGGCGGGGTGCCCGGCGTTGGCGTACCGCACCAGACCGGAGTCGGGGTCGACGACGGCGACGACGCAGCTGGCGAAGCGCTCGGCCTCGTCGGTGAAGACCCGCGCGGCCATGGCCAGCGCCAGGTCGGGCTCGGGGGCCAGGTGCAGGGCGGCCTCCAGCAGCCGCTTGAGCTGGATGGCCACGATGCCGGCGCGGGCGCCGTGCCCGGAGACGTCGGCCACCACGACGGCGTAGCGGCCGTCCTCCAGGTGCAGCACGTCGTACCAGTCGCCGGCCAGCAGGCCCTCGGCCGGGCGCAGCGCGGCGGCGGAGGACCAGCCGGCGACGGTGGGGAGCTCGTGGGCGGCGAGCTGGTCGCGGACCTCGGCGACGAGGGGCTGCCCCTGGGCCAGGGCCTCGCGGGCGGAGACGGCGTCGGCGAGCTCGTCGAGGATGCGCCGGCGCATCGTCTCGGCCGAGTGCGCCACGGCGGCCAGCTCGGGGGGGCCGGCCAGCCCCACGGGGGTCTGCAGGTCGCCGCCGCCGACGCGCAGCATCTGCTGCGAGAGCAGGTCCAGGGGGCGCAGCACCCAGCGGCGCACGAGGTGCAGCACGCTGGGGACCATGAGCAGGGCGACGGCGAGGACGCCGACCTGCACGAGCTGGAACCGGCCGAGGTCCTGCTCGGCCTGGAGCGCGTCAGCGGTGCGCTCCTCCTGCAGGTCCCGCGCCAGGACCTCCATGTCGAGGTAGGCGTTGCGGAACTCCCGGCTCGCGGGCGCGTTGGCGAGGGCCCTGCGCAGGCCCTCCTCGTCCCCGCTGGCCTTGACGAGCGCCTGGCTGTCGGCGACGGTCCGCCACTCGTCGACGTCCTGCAACGACTCCTCCAGCTCACCGCTGAGCACGGGGGACCCCAGGGCGGCGAACTCCTCGCGGAGCGACGCCTCGTGCTCGGCGAGCTGCTGGGCCAACTGCTCGCGCTCCCGGGCGAGGCGCGGCGTCTGGGTGGGGTCGGCCGACAGCACGTACTGCTGGTGCACGGCGTGCAGCTCGACGAAGTCCCCGCGGAGCTTCCGCAGGCCCTCACCGACGGTCTCCCACTGCTCCTGGGCCGCTCGGCGTTCCTCCTCCTCCCCGCCTCCCTCCGTGTGCCACAGGCTCTGGGCGAGGACGACGGTCAGCGCGAGGGAGATGAGCAGGAAGACGCCGGCCATGACGGACACGCGCCGCTGCAGGGTGGTGCGCAGCATCAGGCGGTGCCAGCGCCGTGCGAGCCGCTTCAGCGTCCACCTCCTCCTCGGCCGGTGGGCGCGTCGGCCCGCCGGGGTGCGTCGTCACACCTTGTCACCTCCCGGTGCGGGCGAGCAGCAGCTCAGCGCGCACGGGCGGGCCCGCTGGGATAGACGTGGGGGGTGGTCCACTCCCCCGCCCCCACCGGCTCCACCGCCACCACCGGTCCGCGCTGGCCCGCGTCCCTGACGCTGGTGCGCCACGGGCAGAGCACCGGCAACCTCGCCGACGCCCGGGCGCGCGAGCAGGACGCCGAGGTGGTGGACGTGGGCGAGCGCGACGCGGACGTGCCCTTGTCCGACCTGGGTCGGCGGCAGGCGGCGGCCGTGGGCCGGTGGCTGGCGACGGACCCGGACGCTCCTCCGGTGCCGCAGGTGGTGATCAGCTCCCCGTACGTGCGGGCGCTGCGGACCGCGGAGGCGGTGGTGCGCGGCGCGCGCGAGACGGGGCTGGACGTGCCGGACCCGCGCACGGACGAGCGGCTGCGCGAGCGGGACCTGGGCTGGTGGGACGGGCTGACGGGCGCGGGGGTGCGGGCCCGCTTCCCGGAGGAGTCCGCGCGGCGGGCGCGGCTGGGGAAGTTCTACTACCGCCCGCCGGGCGGGGAGAGCTGGTGCGACGTGGCGCTGCGGGTGCGCAGCGTGGTGGCCTCGCTGCGCGAGGAGCACCCCGGCCGGGACGTGCTGGTGGTCTCCCACCAGGCCGTGATCACCAACTTCCGGCTGGTGCTGGAGGGCCTGGACGAGCGCTCGGTGCTGGAGCTGGACGCGCACGAGCCGCTGGCGAACTGCTCGGTGACCTCCTACGCGTGCGGGGACGGCGGCGTGCAGCTGCGGCTGGCCGGGGACACCAGGGCGGTGGAGGGGGTGCGGGTCACGGACGACCCCGCCGACGACCCCACCGACGAACCCGCGCAGGACCGCGACGTCGACCGCGCCGGCGGCCGCCGGGGTGCGCAGGTGGCGCGGTGAGCGCGCGCGACGCGGCGGCGGACGCGGTGACGGTGACGTCGGCGGTGCTGCGCGAGTGGCCGCTGCCCCCGCCGGGCGTCGGCAAGGAGGCGCGCGGGCGCACGTGCGTGGTGGGCGGCAGCGAGCGCACGCCGGGCGCGGCGCTGCTGGCCGCGGAGTCGGCGCTGCGCTGCGGCGCGGGCAAGCTGCAGGTGGCCACGACGTCGGCGACGGCGCCGGCGCTGGGGGTCGCGCTGCCGGAGGCGCTGGTGCTGGGGCTGCCGGCGAACGCGGAGGGGGGCATCGACCCCTCGTGCGGTGCGCAGGGCTCGGAGCTGGCGGAGCTGGTGCAGGGGGCGCACGCGGTGTGCCTGGGCGTGGGCACGGTCGGGGAACCGGCGGTGGTGGCGCTGCTGGAGGCGCTGGTGCCGCCGCTGCGCGAGACGGTGGTGCTGGACGCGCTGGGCCTGGCGCCGGTGACGCGCGACGCCACGTTCCTGCACCACCTGCAAGGGCGGGCGGTGCTCACGCCGAACCTGACGGAGCTGGCGATCGTGCTGGGCGCCGACGAGGACGAGGTGGGCCGCGACACGGCGGCGGCGGCGCGGGAGCTGGCGCGCCGCAGCCGGTGCGTGGTGGCCGCCGGCGGCGGGGAGTCGTGGATCGCCGCCCCGGACGGGCGGTTGTGGCTGGACGTGTCCGGCGGGGCGGGGCTGGGGGTCTCCGGGTCCGGCGACGTGCTGTCGGGGATCGTCACGGGCCTGTGCGCGCGGGGCGCGGACCCGGTGCAGGCGGCGGTGTGGGCGTGCCACCTGCACGGGCGGGCCGGGGACCGGCTGGCCAGCTCGGTGGGGCGGCTGGGCTTCCTGGCCCGGGAGCTGCCCGCGGAGGTGCCGCGGGTGCTCGCCGAGATCGAGGTGTGACCCCGGGACCGCCCCGGGATCAGCGCGGGGCGGCCGCCGGCGGGGCCGTCAGGACAGCAGGGCCGCGGCGGCGGGCACGACGTCGGCCAGGGGGACCTGCAGGTTCCAGGTGGTGGAGGAGCGCTGCCCGGCGGTGTGCGGGTCGCCGTCGGGGCCGGCCCAGGACTGCGGCTCGGCGGTGACCTTCCAGGCGCCGGCGCCGTGCTGGCGGGCGCGGGCGGCGAGGGCCTCGTCGCCGGAGCCGGCGGCGGCGGAGGCGATGACGTCGACGGCGCGGCTGAGCGAGCGGGCGTCGTAGAAGGCGATGCTGCACCCGGTGTCGGTGGCGCTGGTGGCCACGAGGATGCAGCCGGACTCGGCCAGGGCGGCGTCGATGGCGGCGAGGGCGGCGCTCTGGCGGGGTGCGCGGCGGGGGCCGGGCACGCTCGCGCTGGAGGCGGTGCGCAGGGTCTGAACGGACATCCGGAGTTCTCCTCGGGAGACGACGTCGGCCGGGTGTCGGAGTCCCCCTCGACTCGGCCCGACACCCAGGAGACGGCATCGGTCGGCGTGTCTTGCGGCTTGAGTGTAGGCACCCGTCCGGACCCGCCCGGACCACGGGGGTCGGTGTTCGCCTGGGGCGCAACACATCCCAACGACACAGCGTCGTAGTTCGGCTGGGCCGAACGCCCCGGGCGCGGGCCGTCGATTCTTCCGTAACGTGAGGGTAGGGTTCCGGTCGAAGCGGTCCGGGGTCGCCGCGCCCGCGCGGCGGGGCGCGGGGCACCGGACCGGCGACGGCGAGCGGGGGGCGCGTGGACCGGGACACCAGCACGAGCGCAGGGGCCGCGTCGGCCCGTCGAGGGCGCGACCGGCTCGCCGTCGAGCACCTGCCCCGACCGCGGCCGGCGTCCCCGGACGGGTCGCGACGGCCGACGCTGGCGGCCCTGTTCGACCCCCGCGACAACTCCCTGGACGTCCTGCGGCTGGCGCTGGCCGGCTTCGTGGCCGTCGTGCACGGCACGGCGAACGGCTTCGGCCGGCAGCCGCACGTGGGCACCACCGACCTGGGCAGCGTCGCGGTGGACGGCTTCTTCGTCGTCAGCGGCTTCCTGGTGACCCGCAGCTTCCTGCGGCTGGGTTCGCTGCGCCGCTACGCCTGGCACCGCTTCCTGCGCATCGCGCCGGCCTTCTGGGTCTGCCTGGTCGTGACCGCCGCCGCGGTGGCGCCCCTGGCCGCCGTCCTGGGCGGGCAGTCGGCCGCGGTGGTGCTCGAAGGGCCGGACTCGGCGCCGTCCTACGTGAGCTCCAACGCCCTGCTGCTCATGCGCCAGTTCGGCGTCACCGGGGTCGGCGATCCCGTCAGGGGCGGGCAGGCGGTCCTGGACGGCTCGCTGTGGACGCTCTTCTTCGAGGCGTGCTGCTACGGGGCTGTCGCCGCCCTGGGCGTGGTGGGGGTGCTGCGCCGACGCGCCTGGCTGCTGGCGGCGTGCGCGGTGCTGTGGGCGGCCACGATCGCCGCGGCCGCCGGGGTGGACCTCGGCACCGAACTGATGCTGCGGTTCCTCTTCATCTTCCTGCTGGGGGCCGCCGGGTACGTCTTCGCCGACCGCGTCCCCGTCAGCGGCGCCCTGGCCGCCGCGAGCACGGCCCTGGTCGTCGCGGGGCTGCACCTGCTGCCGGACCACCGCGCCCTGGCCGGGCCGGCCTTCGCCTACGTCGTCCTGTGGGCCGCGGTCCGGCTGCCGCTGCGGTGGAGGCCCCGCTGGGACCTGTCGTACGGCCTGTACATCTACCACTGGCCGGTCCAGCTGCTGCTGGCCCTGGCGGGTGCCGCCGTGCTGGGCGCCGTGCCGTTCGTGGCGCTGAGCCTGCTGCTGGCCTGCGCGGCGGCGGCGCTGTCCTGGCTGCTGGTGGAGCGCCCCTGCCTGCGCATGAAGGACGCCTCGTGGGTGCAGGCCCCCCTCCCCCGCCGCCGGCGCGGCGCCGGCGGCTCCCCCGGCACCGGGCGGGGCGACCGGCCGCACGAGGAGTCCCGCTAGACTCCGACGGCCTGCGGCGACGGCCGGCGGGCGTGCCCCCGTAGCTCAGGGGATAGAGCATCGGTTTCCTAAACCGTGTGTCGCAGGTTCGAATCCTGCCGGGGGCACCAGCAGCACCGCAGGTCAGAGGCTCTGCGCACGCTCCGTGAGCACCGTCACGGAGCCCGGAGGGCACACAGAGGGCACACCAGGGGCACGGGCGGCCGCGTCGAGGCGCTCCGCGACGGCGTCCAGCTCATCGCCGAACAGGTGCCCGTAGCGGTCCAGGGTGAGTGTCGCGGAGGCGTGCCCGAGCATCGCCTGGACGCCCTTGACCGACGCCCCCGCCGAGATCGCCAGGGAAGCCGCCGTGTGGCGAAGCTCGTGCGGCACCAGACGCGGGAGCCCCACCTCACAAACCGCGCGGTCGAAGACCGCCCGCCGGAAGTTCTGCACCCGCAGCGTCCCGCCACGGGGAGCGCAGAAGACGAGGTCGTCGACGCCCTTGCCGGCCATCGCCGCGCCCAGGTCCTCGCGCAGGAAGCGCGGGATGGGCACGGCCCGGTGCTGGTGGGACTTCGGCGCCCCGAAGATCGCCCGACCGTTGACGTCGACGACGGCCTCGACGACCTGGAGGCGGCCGCGCAGGAGGTCCACGCGCCCGACCCGCAGGGCCGTCGCCTCGCCCCAGCGAAGGCCCGTGTGGGCCAGCACCCGCACTAGGAGGCCGTACTCCCCGCACGCCTCCGCCAGGGCCCCGACCTGTTCGTGGGTGAGGTATCGGCGCTCGACGACTCGCAGCCGCGGCAGGTCCACGCCGGCCGCCGGGTTGCGCGCGAGGCGAGCGTCGCGGACCGCGGAGTCGAGCATGGAGGTGAGGAGGTGGTACGCCTGACGGACCCGGGAGGCCGACAGGCCCTCCGCCTGCATCCCGGCCACCCAGGCCACGACGGCCCCGTGGGTGATCCGCGACAGGGGCACCGTTTCCCAGGTCGGCAGGACTCTGGTCTTCAACAGGGAGTGGTAGCCGGCCAGCGTCTTCGGCTTCAAGTGGGCCCGGCCCGCCAGCCACTCCGCGGCGAACTCCTCCACCAGGACCCGGCCGCGGGCGTCGTCGACGTAGGAGCCGGACGCCTTGGCCGCCTCGACGCCAATGAGGTGGCGCTCCGCGTCGGACTTCCTGGGGAACACCCGCTTGTGCTGCACTCCGGCCGGATCACGCCACCGCGCCCGCCACCCCGACGTCTTCCCGTCGCGGACGACGCGCTCAACGCTCGCCACGGCGGCCCCCCTTCGGGCTCTGAGGATTCCCGGGGTGGGCATACCGGATCTTCTGCACCGCGAGGACCGGGCCGAGGTACACCTCGACTTCCGCGGGCGGAACTCCGCCGTCCTCGACGGCATGGGCGATCGCCGCGCCGATGGGCGCGAGAGCCTCGACGTGCGCGGCTAGATCGACCGTCGACCACGAGGGACCCGGGTCGTGCGGGCGGTTCTCCGCCCGGAACGCCTCCTCGTCCGCGTCAAGGTCGGCATGGGTACCCGGCGGCGGCAACGGAGCCTCCCCGGCGGCCCACTTCCACGCGAGGTGGGCCGTGCTCACTCGCGCAGGGGTGAGGTCAAGCGGGGAGTGGTCGGCCTTCGCCGGGAGCAGGAGTCGAGACGGCGTCACGTCGAGGGCGAGGGCTAGGGCGACGAGGTCGTCGACGTCGACCCGCCGGTCTCCGTTCTCCAGCTTGGACAGGATGCCGAGGCTCATGGGCTGCCCCAGGGCCGTCACCCGGTCCGCCAGCTCCGCGAGCCCCATCCCCCGGGCGGTCCGGATGGCCTCGACGTTGGCAGCGACCCGGCGGGCGGTGGGGCCGCGGTCGCGTGAGATGTTCGGCATAAATCGAGAATCTACGGTGTCTGTTGTCGAAAGTCCACTAGGGGTGGCAGAGTGACCGACGCGACAGCAATCGAGCGTCGCGTCGCCCAAAATCTCGATTTTTGGAGCCCTGATGCCCAGGACCCTCACCGCCTACCCCGACGTCCGGACTGAGAACCCTCCCCCGTTGTGGACCGTGGACGACGTCGCCGCCTACCTGGGCGTGCCGACCGGAACGCTCTACCAGTGGTCGAGCCGCGGCATCGGCCCTCGGACACGGAAGGTCGGCCGCCACTTGCGCTACCGCCCCCAGGACGTCGAGGCGTGGCTGGACGGGCGCGAGCGCGGAGGCGCCGCGTGACCCGACCTGCCCCAGCCTCGTCCACTCACTCGACCTGGAAGGCCCAGCCGCACCGATGAACAGCATGCAGAAGGCCGGCCCCGCGGTGGTTGCGGAACCGGCCTCCCAGAGCATCGCCCAGACCCATCCGGACACCCCGATTGTCCTACTTCCGGCCGTCGACGCGAAGGCGTGGCCGACCGAGTTCCTGCCCGCCTACCTCGTCCTCGTGCGCACGCCGCGCGGCGTGCGCCGCCGCCCGTTCCTCGCCCTGGGCGCCGCGGAGAAGGCCGTCGAGCGGGCCCGCGCCCGCGGCGACCTCGCCGACGCCGTCCTGTGCGAGGTTCGCCCCATCGGCGGTGGTGCGCTGTGAACGAGCGCCTGGGCGACGTCCTGCGCCTGGACATCGGCGACGTCCTGGCGCAAACCCTCGACCTGCGAGCCGCGGGCGCCGGCGAGGCTGCCGCGATGCCCCTGGTGGAGCCGGGCCTAGCCGCGCTGGCGCGAACCGCCGCGACGCACCGGGGCACGATCTCCCGGGCGCTGGTCACCTTCGACGGGCGCGAGGTCGCCCTGGCCTGCACCGAAGCGGACGGCTGGGTCGTCCCGGCGGCGTCCCTGCGCCACGGACTCGCCGCCTACTTCGTCCCCCGCGCCGGCTCCCCGCTCTACCTGGCCGCCGCGATCGTCGAGGCCGTCCTCGAACGCCGCGCCGCCGCCGCAGCGGAGGTGGCCGCATGAGCGTCCCCCTCGTCCCCGTCCTGCCCGACGACGTCGACGCCTTGACCGCGGCGACGGCCTACGCCGCGGGCGGCTTGTGCGTCCTGCCGCTCGCCGCCGGCTCGAAGTCGCCCGGGTCGGTGGTCGGCACCGGCTGGCCGCGCAAGTCCAGTCGCAGCGCCGACCAGCTCGCCGCCTGGTACGCCGGGACCTGCCACGGCGTCGGCATCGACACCGGAGCCTCCGGCCTGGTCGTCTTCGACGTCGACCACCCGGCCGTGGTGCCCGAGGCGCTGCGCCGGGCCGTCGCCGAACTCGACCCACCGCGGCAGTCCACCCGCCGCGACGACCTCGAACGCGGTCACGTCCTGTTCACCCAGCCGCCGGGGCGCCTGATCGGGAACTCCCCCGGCCACCTGGGCTCTGGGTGGGGCGACGTGCGCGGCGTGGGCGGGTTCATCGTGGCGGCCCCCTCGACGCACCCCGACGCCCGCGGCCGTTACCGCTGGCAGCGCACCGGGCCCGTTCCGCCGCTGCCGGACTACCTCGCCGATCTGCTGCCCGACGCCGGAGGCGTTGGCGCACAAAGCCTCCAGGAGGTCACCAGCGCCCCGCAGGAGGCCGCAGGAGCCGACCGGAGCGAACCCCTCGACCACGACCGCGCGGACGCCTACGTCTCCGCCGTGCGCGCCGGAGAGCTCGCCCGCCTGGACCGCTGCCAGCGCGAGGGGTGGGGAACCCACTGGGACGCGACGACCTTCGAGGTCGCGTGCAACCTGATCGAACTGGCGAACGGGCCCTGGAACTCCTACACCCTTCAGGCCGCCCACGCCGACGTCCTGGCGCACGCCCCGCACGACGGCGCCGGGTTCGGACCGCGCGAGCACGCGGCGAAGTGGCGCAGCGCCCTCCGGCGCGTCGGCGAGCGGGCCCGCGCGCTGCCGGCGGGTGAGTACCTCGCCCCGGCGCTGCCGGACTTCGACCCGAGCACCGGAGAGGTCCTCGACGCTCCGGGCCCGCCGGCTCCGCGTGCCCGGCGGCTGCGCCTGACCCCGGCCTCCGCGATCCCCGTGCACCCGGTCTACTGGCTGTGGTCGGGCCGCCTCGCCGTGGGCACCCTTGCCCTGATCGCCGGTCCCGAGGGCCTGGGCAAGTCCACCCTGGCCTACTACCTCGTCGCCCGCGTCACCCGCGGGGAACTGGAGGGGGCGTTCCACGGGCGCCCGCGCGGGGTGCTGGTGTGCGCGACGGAGGATTCCTGGTCGCACACCGTCGTCCCCCGCCTGATTGCCGCTGGAGCCGACCTCGACCGCGTCTTCCGGGTGGAGGTCCGCAGCGCCGACGAGGTCGACGTGGGCCTGTCCCTGCCCCGGGACCTGGACGAGGTCGAGGAGGCCGCCCACCAGACCGACGCCGCGCTTCTGCTCCTGGACCCGCTGATGTCCCGGCTCGCCTCCACCCTGGACACGCACCGCGACGCGGAGACGCGCCGGGCCCTGGAACCGCTCGCAGCCCTCGCCGACCGCGCCGGGGTCGTCGTCGCCGGCCTCATCCACCACAACAAGGGCGGCAGCGCCGACCCCCTGACCGCCGTCATGGGCTCGAAGGCATTCACCGCCGTCGCCCGCTCCGTTCACACCGTCGTGCGCGACCCCGACGACGAGACGGAGGCCCGTCGTCTGTTCGGCACCCCGAAGAACAACCTCGGCCGCACCGACCTACCCGTCCTCGCCTTCACCATCACCGGCCACCGCGTCGTGATCGACGACGAGCACACCGTCGAGACCTCCCGGCTGGACTGGCAGGGCGAGGCCGTAGGCACCATCCGCGAGGCGATGAGCCGCGCGGCCACCGTCGATGAGGACCGCAGCGTCACCACCGAAGCCGCGGAGTGGCTAGAGGACTACCTCGCCTCCCAGGGCGGGGAGGCGGACAAAGCCGACGTCCTGCGAGCTGGACGAGCATCCGGCCACAGCGAAGCCGCGCTCCGTCGCGCCCGCGAGCGCGTCGGCGTCATCCACCGCCGACGCCCCGGCTTCCAGGCCGGCACCGTCTGGCGCCTGCCCGTGCCAACCACCTCACCTCAGGCCCCCCACTCGCGCACCCCCGTCAGGGGAGAGGACACAAGTAGCACCACTAGCACTACTGGCTTTGACCTGCGGGAACGTGGCCGGCCACTCATGCCCACTAATGCCACTCGTGCCACTCCCGAGACCTCCCAGGCACAGGGTGACGCGAGTGCGAGCCCAGGTCCCGACGACCTGGTCCTCCTGCTCGGCGACCACCCCCAGTGAGCCGCCTCGTGATCCCCGAAGCCGGGCGCCGGGAGTGGCGGGCCCTCGCCGCTGCCCTCGACGAGGTCGCCGGCCCTAGGCGCCTCCGCGCGCGGGGCGGGCGGTCCGCATGAGCGCCCGGGCTCCACCGCTACCCCCTCCCTCAACTCGCTTCCCTCCCTCTGCGACTCCCAGGAGCCCATCATGAGCAAGATCCGTCAGCAGTACCGCGATCGTGCCGGCGAGCTGCACGCCGCCGCCCAGGCCGCCAGCGAGCGCGTGCGCCGCGACCCGACCCTGTCCACCGCCGCCAAGCGCCAGCAGCTCGCCGCCATCCACGTCGGCCTCCGAGACGCCCTCACCGGTCTCCACGAGGAGTCCGCCCGCCGCACCACCGAGCGCGTTCGCCGCCTAGACCGGGAACTGTTCGGCACCGCCCCCGGGGCCGCCGCGACCCCGGGGAGGCCGTGTCCTACCGGGACGCCCAAGACCGCGCCGCCCGCCTCAGCGACCCCCGCGAGGCCCTGGAAGCCCTCGCGAGGGCCCACCGCGGCGGCGACGATCTGCTGGCCCGGGCGGTGGCCGGCCACGCCGTCGTCAACGGCTGGAGCGACGTCGTGCAGGCGTGGGCCGCCGACCGGCCCGGCGCCGCGGAGCAGCTTGCCGAACTCGACGCCCTGCTGATCACCGGCTCCGCCGGCATCACCGAGCAGCTCGCCGACGGGGCGGCGTTCTACGCCCCTAGGCCGCCGGAGCTGGCCGACGTCATGGAGCACCAGCTCGCCCAGGTCGCTGACCCGGCGAGCCTGGCGCCCACGCCGGCCGCGGCCTACGGCGTGCCCAGCCGCTAGGTCAAGGCGATGAGGTCGAGATGATCCACGCCCCGGCGCGGCCTCTCGACGGCCGGCCGGCGGCCCGTGGGCGCTCCCGGGTCGCCGGCCGGTCCTCCGCGCTCCAAGGCCTCGCTGAGACCGGGCTCCTCGACGAGGCCCTGGAGCAGCCCTGTGCGGCCCCCAGGGCCGTCGAGGACCTCGCGTGACCTAGAGGGCAGGCCCGTGGGCCCCCTCCCCCCTCCCACCAGCACGGAGGGCGATTCGCATAGCAGCCGCCTGGTTTCCCGCTGTGTCACCTCATGGGCCTCGCGGCGGCCCCGTCCCACATTCCCGACCTGGAGGTCCCCCATGCCTAGCGTCCCCGGCCGTGGTGGTCGCGTCCCGAAGCGGCCGGAGCAGCGGTCCGGCCATCGCACGAAGGGGGAGCTCCAGGAGTGGAGCCGGGTGGAGGCGTCGGGGCCCGTGGAGGCCCCGCCCCTGGGATGGGAGCCGCGCCACTTCCTCGTTGCCGACCTGTACCGGGCCGCGGTTGACTCTGCCCAGGCCGTCTACTTCGAGCCCTCGGACTGGGCGACCCTCCGCCTCATCCTCTTCCAGGCCGACGCCTACCTCGCGGGCCTGGAGGCCGGTGGCCGGCTCTCCTCGACGATGCTGGAGACGATCACCCGGGCCCTGGGCTCGCTCCTCTTCACGGAGAGCGACCGCCGCCGGGTCCGGGTCGAGGTCGCGCGCACCGGGGCAGGGGCGAGCGAGGACGCCTCCGTGACGGCCCTCGCCGGCTACCGGAAGGCCCTAGGGCTAGAGCCTCCCACTCGGAGGGGCGAACATTCAGAGAGTGGAGAATGAGCACCCAAGGATGATCCCCAAGTCGAGTTTCACGCCAGCAACCCCTCAGTCAACGGGCGGATTCACGGCATAGTGGAAACTAGCCGAGTCATCCCACCTCTGATGCCTGTGAAATCTTCCCGAACTCGTCAGCATGATGTCCAACTGGAACCCCTCCCCTACGTGTGTCTCGTCCACCGTGGCGAGCATCCGCACCTCAGATCCGACGGCCGAGGCAAGGAGGGCCCTGCCCTTGAGGGCGCGCTCCACAGTCCAGTGAAGCTCTCGCCCTTGCGGATCCCATGCCTTGCAATGGAACTCGATGACTTGGCCTACCTCCAACCGTGCTCCCGTGTGCACGCCCATGTGGTGGGGTTGAGGAATGAACTCATTTCCGAGCGAGTCGCGAACCGACTCGATGGCGGGATAATAGTTTCCACTCGGGTCCATGCTGCTCCTGTACAGAGTGACGATGTTTCGAATTTCACCAGTGATCCCTTGGACGAGGAGGCGTTCAAATGGAAGTAGTTCGCGACCATGGGCGGGAGCATTACGGAAACTTTCCAGCTTATCGAGGTAGACTTCAAACTTCTTCTTGTCTCCGAAGATTGGCTTGAAGAATGCCCACTGCTTTGTAATGATTATCTTGAGTTCAAAGAATTGCGAATAGCGGAGTGGTGACTGATCGACGACGACACCAATCCGCCGCTTCGCTTCTTCGATTTTGCGTTCCTCAATTTGAGCGATGCGTTCGGCGGTCAGTCCGGACTGTTCCAGCCATGTAGGACCCAACTCCTTCGACAGGACGAGTTCCACCAGCGACCTAACGTCCTGCTCCATGGCGGCGATCAGGCCGAATACGTCGGTGTCTTGACTCACGACCACGACCGTAGCGACGGTCGTGGCTGTCATGAAGGGGTGTCCGACACGCCGCGGCCGGTGGCCGTCCACGTCCCGCACTGTGTCGGGCCCCGGGAGCACGATGGAACCGGCACGGGGTCGGGGCAGGCGGCAGCCCTCCGACCCCGCCGGCCCGTCTGGTGTCGGAGTCGACCGCCACCGTGGGGTCGTGGTCGACGCACCAGACCCGGACGACCCCCGCCATGAGCACCTCTTCGCCCCCTGGGACGTCCAGGCCGCGGCGGAGAGGGCCCCGAGCCTCTCTGGGGCAGGACGGAGTCCCTCGCCCGCTCCTGTGCCCTCTGCGGGGCTCCTGTGGACCTTGTGGACGCCGCCCGACGTCGAGCCGGCCACTCCGCCACTCTGGACCCATATCCCAAGCCGATGCCGTCCGCGACTGGCGGGCCGACCTCGATGAGGTCGACCGTGGCCGGGCCCTCCGCCTGACCGGTGAGGACCTCTTGCCGGAGGACCTCGCCGTGGGCCTGTCGATGGCCGGGGTGACGGTGGTCCCCTTCGACGTCTCCCCGGTCGACGGCCGCCCCGTCGGCTACCTCGTCTCCAACGTCCTCCTTGACCTCCTCGCGAGGAGCCAGGTCGGCACTGACGTCCACCCACACCGAAGGCCCGGCCCTCGTGGAAGCGAGGGCCGGGCCTTCGTGTCGGGGCACGCGAGGGCACACCAGAGGCACAAGAGCGCGACAAAGAGCGTCAACCAGCGTCATGCACTGTCAGTGACTTCGATTGTCTCGCAAGCCTTGCCCGGCATCGCCCCAGGTGGCAGGCCTCCCGGTAGCCGATTCCTAAACCGTGTGTCGCAGGTTCGAATCCTGCCGGGGGCACCAGCAGCACCGCGGGGCGGTCGGCCCCGAAGGCGTGCCGGCGATCCCCCGGGTCCCGGACGCGAACAGCAGGCGAACGCCCACGCAGAACCGCCCTGCGGCACGCCGGGCGCCCGTAGCGTGGCGCCATGCGCCGGCTGAGCACAGCGAGCACGAGCACGACGGCGAGCGCAGCGATCGGTGCGGCGGCCCTGGTGGGCGGTGCCTGGGCCTGGGCGCTGGCGGCCACGGCCACGTCGGCCGTGCAGGCCGCCGAAGCGCGCGCCCTGGGGCCCGGGCACACCGCGGCGATGCCCGGCGAGGACGAGCTGGTGCTGCTCGCGCACGACGTGCGCCTGGCCGCGATGGCCGCGCTGTGGTGCGCCCTGCCGCTGCTCCTGACGCACCCGCCCGTGCTCCCCCGGCGTCCCGGTGCCGGTCCGGGTGGGCGCCGCACGAGGCCGCCGTTCGCCGCCTGGGTGGGGGCGGGGGTGGCGATCGTGCTGGCCAACGCGCTGCTCGGCCCGGTCGTCGACGCCGGCCCCCCGGCCCTGGCCGCGGTGCTGCTGCTCGCCGCCGTCGCCGCCGGGACCGCGGCCGGAGCCGCGGCGGGGACCGGGCTGCGCTCCGGCGCCGCACCGTCGACGGGTGCGCGCTGGTGGTGGCTCACCGGCAGCGGCGCGCTGGCCGCCGGCACCGCCTGGACCGCCCTCGCGCAGGACCTGGACGGCGAGCGCTACGCCCCCTTCCTGCCCCAGCAGGTGGCCGGCGCCAACGCGCTGGCGGTGCTGGTGCTGCTGGCCACCTCCGCTGCCGCCGCGCTCGCCGCAGCGCGAGCAGCGCCGCCCCGCACCGACCCCGTCCCCCGCCGCGCAGCGCTCCCCCACCCGGCGCTCGCGGTGGTCCCGACCGCACTGGCGGCCGTGCTGCTGCTGGACCCGGCGGGGGTCCTGCCGAACGCCTGGAGCGATCCCTGGCGGATGGGTCCGGCGCTGGTGGCGGCGCTGGCCCCGTTCCCCCTGGTCGCCGGGCCGGGCCTGCGCGCCCCGTCCCGGCGCAGGGTGGGCACCACCGCGCTCGTCCTGGTCGCGGTGGCGGCCCTGTCGACGGTGGCGCTGCCGGTGCTCGCAGCGGTGGTCGTCGTCGGCGGGATGCTCGGGCTGCTGATCACCGCACCGGCCGGGGCGTACGTGAACTACGACGGGTTGCCCATGACCGGCGCCGGCGGGCTGGTGGCGCTCGGTGCGCTGGTGGTCCTGGTCGTCCTCACCGGCGAGCGCGGCGAGCGGGGGACGCCCGCCGCGCAGCGCTCGCCGGTGTGAGCCGGGTCCCTCAGCTCGCCGTCACCTGCCCGGTGGCCCACGTGTAGGTCAGCGAGCCGTGCTCGAAGTCCTGCCGGACCCCGCCGGGCACCGGGACCTCCTCGCCCGTGGGGTAGCCGAAGCGGCTGTTCTCCCAGCCGGCGGAGGCCCAGTGGTCGCGGATGGCGCCCTTGACGAGCAGCACCGGCCTCGGGTCGTCCACGTAGCTGCGGGTGTACAGCGACCCGCGCTCGAAGTGCTGCGCCGACCAGCCGTCCCTCAGCTGGATGAACGGGTCCGAGGTGGGGTAGCCGATGCCCCGCTCCCAGCCCAGCTCCCCCCAGCGGTCCAGGACCCCCCGGGCCTCGAGGACGTAGTGCGCACCGGTGCGCGGCCCGCGGTAGATCGAGCCGTACTCGAAGCGCTGGAAGGCACCGCCGTCGGGCAGGGCCACCTCACCGGCCACCGGCATGACGAGGTAGCCGCTCTCGCGCCCGGCGCGGTCGTAGGCGTCGCGGATCGCACCGCGCACCGCGTGCGCGCCGCTGCGGGCGCTGGAGTAGATCGACCCGCCCTGGAAGTGCTGGACCTGCGCGAACCCCCCGCGCCCGGCGTCGTCCTCGTCGCTGACCGGGTAGCCCAGCACCGAGCGGTCCCAGCCGAGGCGGGCGTACTCGTCGCGGATCGCTCCCCGCACCCGCCACACCCCGCTGTCCGGGCTCCAGAACAGCGACCCGCCGGTGAAGTGCTGGCCGAAGCCGCCGCGCAGCAGCGGGCCGAACTCGTCGGTCAGCGGCAGGCCGGTGCCGCGCTCGTAGTCGCGGGCGGCGTAGCCGGCGGCGATCGCCCCGCGCACCGCGTGCGCACCGGCGAACGCCGACCAGTAGACCGTCCCGCCCTCGAAGCGCGTGTAGAGCCCGTCGAGGGTGCTGACGCCGAACTCGCTGGTCAGCGGGTGCCCCAGCCAGCCGCTCGTGCCGCCGGCGGCGAGGTGGAGGTCGTGGATCGCACCGCGCACGACGTGCCCGCCGGAGCGCGGGTCGAGGTAGAAGGCGCCGTCGGCGGCGCGGTGCACCAGCACCCCCCGGGCGGTGGTCGCCGACGGGGCCGTCGACAGGCGGGTCAGCGCCTGCGGCGCCCCCGGCAGGTCGTCCCCCTCGGCGAGGTAGCGCTCGACGCTGGGCCAGCCGTCGCAGCCGTAGCTGCCCACCGGTGCGCTGGCCGCCACGACACCCCCGGTCGCGTCCAGCAGCTGGAACACCCCGCCCTGGCCGTCGGTGAGGCGGAAGTTCACCGCCCGGGGGCCCCTGCCCGGCTCGACGGCGGACAGCTCCCCGCTGGGCAGCCGCACGTCGGTCACCGTCCCGTCCGAGGTGAAGGTCACCAGGTGCCCCGGCAGCCCCTGCACGCAACTGGCCCGCACGTCCAGGTCCCGCACCGCCGCGCTCGCCGGCGGCGCTCCCAGCACCGTCGCCGCGACCGCCGCCCCCAGCACGGTCGTCACGGCCGCGCCGCCCCTGCGGGTGCCTGCCCGCGCCCTCTCCCCCGTGGTGCTGCGTGTGCTCGTGCGCACGTCGTCCTCCCCCTGCGCGGGCGCCGTCGCCCGCCTCGCCCCCCCGCGCTCCTCCCGAGCGCGGCCGGCCGCCGACGCCCCCGCCGCGGTCCGTGGCAGACGTTCTACACCTGCGCGCCGCTGCGGGGGCGGGGTTCTCGCAACCACCGGCGGTGACGTGCCGGGGTGGGCCGAGCCGTGCGGCACCGGGACACGGGCTCGCGCCGGGGGTAGCGTCGGTGCTCGTGGAACGGGCGAGCGAGGACCACCCGGCGACGACGAGGTGCGCGGGGGTGACGCGGTCCACGAGCGCGGTCCTGGCGCTGTGCGGTGCGCTGCTGCTCGGCGCGTGCGGAGCCCCTCCCGCCACCACCGACCCCGCCGCCACCACACCCAGGGGCACGGGCGAGCCCTCGGCGACGAGCAGCGGCACGGCCTCCTCCCCCGCGGAGACGATCACCGTCCCCGCCTACTACGCCGGCCGCACCGGCATGGAGGGCGGCCTGGAGGTGGCGCTCTACCGCGAGTTCCACGACGTGCCCTCGGCGGGCGACCCGGTCACCACCGCGCTGCGCGAGGCGCTGCAGCCACCGCGCGACCCCGACTACTCCGTGCCGTGGCCGGAGGGCACGCAGGTGCTGGGCGTGGAGCGGGTGCAGGACCTCGTCACCGTGGACCTGTCCGCGGAGGCCGCCACCGCCCCGCCGGGTGCGGACGAGGACCTCGCGCAGGCAGCGGTGCAGCAGGTCGTGCACACGGTCACCGCGGCCGACCCCTCGGTGGCCGGGGTGCAGCTGCTCATCGACGGCTCGCGCGTGCCGGACCTGTGGGGCCTGGGCGCCCACGCCGGGGAGGCGCTGGCGCGGGCGCAGGCGTCCGAGGTGCTGGGGCCGGTGTGGGTGCTGGAGCCGGTGCAGGGCGCCGAGGTGACGTCCCCGGTGACGTTGAGCGGTGAGGCGACGGTGTTCGAGGCGACGGTCGGCTGGGACGTGACCGACGCCTCGGGCGCGGTCGTGGCCGAGGGGTTCGCGACCGCCACCGAGGGGGCGCCGGGCCGCGGGACCTGGTCGGCTCAGGTGGACCTGGAACCGGGTGAGCACGTCGTCCGCGCGTTCTCGGTGTCCGCGCGCGACGGGTCGGTCGTGGCCGTGGACTCCAAGGCGGTCACCGTCACGGGGTGAGGCACCGGGCGGAGCGGCCACCGGGACCCGGCGTCGGCCCGTCGTCACCCGGTGTTCGCTGTGGGTTCGTTGAGCGCGCGCGCGGTCGTCGCCAGACTCCGCCGGGTGAGATCGCGCACCGTCGCCGCCGCCACCCTGGCCGCCGCCACGTTCCTGACCCCCCTGACCGCCGCCACCGCCTCGTCGGGCACCCACCCCGGCGAGGGCCACGGCCACGAGGAGGCCGTCCCGCTGGTCGTGGGCCACCGGGGCGCCTCGGCGTACCGGCCCGAGCACACGCTGGCCGCCTACGAGCTGGCCGCGGACCTGGGCGCCGACGTCATCGAGCCGGACCTGGTCTCCACGAAGGACGGCGTCCTCGTGGTGCGCCACGAGAACGAGATCTCCGGCACCACCGACGTCGAGGAGCGCCCCGAGTTCGCCGACCGGCAGGCGACGAAGACCATCGACGGCGTCGAGCTGACCGGCTGGTTCACCGAGGACTTCACGCTGGCGGAGCTGAAGACGCTGCGCGCCGAGGAGCGCCTGCCGGAGCTGCGCCAGGAGAGCACCATCTTCGACGGCGCCTACGAGGTCCCCACGTTCGAGGAGGTCCTCGACGAGCGCGAGCGCCTGTCCGAGGAGCTGGACCGCGAGATCGGGATCATCCCCGAGATCAAGCACTCCACGTACTTCCAGTCCATCGGGCTGCCGATGGAGGCGAAGGTCGTCCAGGCGCTGGCCGAGCACGACCTGAACCACCCCCGCTCGGGCGCGACCGTGCAGTCGTTCGAGCTGACGAACCTGATCGAGCTGCGCACCGAGCTGGGCCTGCGGGCGGACTCGGTGTTCCTGACCTCCGGTTCCGGCGCACCGGCGGACCTGGTCGCGGCGGGTGACCCCCGCCAGTACGCGGACCTGCTGGTGCCCTCCGCGCTGCGCGACATCGCCCGCTACGTGGACGCCGTCGGCCCGTCCCTGGACCAGGTCGTCGCGCTGGAGGAGGACGGCACGCTGGGCGAGGCGACCCGCCTGGTCGGCGACGCGCACGCCGCCGGCCTGCAGGTCGTCCCCTACACCCTGCGCCCGGAGAACCAGTTCCTGCCGGTGGACTACCGCAGCAGCGAGGACCCGGCGGAGTTCGGCCGCGTCCTGGACCTGGCGCAGGTGTACTTCGAGGCCGGGATCGACGGCCTCTTCACCGACGCCCCGGACCTGGGCGTCGTGGCTCGCGACCGCTTCCTCGACGAGCGCGACGGCGAGCAGCCCGCCGCCTGACCACCGGGCCCGGCACCGGCCCGCGCACCCCGCGCGGGCCGGTGCCGGGCCGTTCGGGGTGCGTGGGCCGGGGCCGTCCCCGGCACCGCAGTCGTGGGCACCTCCGGGAGTCGCCGCCGCAGCGCCGCGGGGCGGTGAGCCCGCGTGCCCGGCGAGCGGCTGGACCTCAGCGGCCAGGGCCCCCGGGCGCGTCCGGGCCGCCTGCTGCGGGCCTCCTCCCGCGCGGTGGTGCGCGGCCGGTACGCCGTCCTGCTGTGGGCGGCACTGACGGCGCTGGCCGTGTGGGCGCCGTCGACGGGCGACGGCGCTGACGCGGGGCGAGTACGGCGACGCCGGCCCGATCGTCGGCGCGCTGCCGGTGACGAACACCCTGGCGGCGTTCCCGGGTTCCACCCGGGCCGGCACCACGGCCCTGACCTTCCTGCTCATGGACCCCGACGAGGGCCTGGGGGACCAGACGCGCGCGGCGCGGCGCTGGGCCGCGGAGCACCTGGACGCCGAGGACTCCCTCGTCGGGGTGAGCGGGTCGGTGCCGGCGCGCGTGCAGCAGGCGCGCACCCTGCGCGAGGACCTGTCCCTGGTGGAGGTGACGACCCTCGGCGCCATCGCCGTGGTCGTCGGCCTGCACTTCCGCTCCGTCGTGGCCCCCGTCCTGGCGATCGTCACGGCGGGCACCGCGTTCTTCGTCGCCCTCCGGCTCGCCGAGCTGCTCGCCGGCGCCCTGGGCACGAGCGTGCCCGAGGAGCTGCGCCCGCTCGTCCTGGCCCTGCTGCTGGGGGTCGTCACCGACTACGTGATCTTCTACCTGACGGGGATGCGCCGGGCGCTGGGCGAGGGCGCGGACCGCCTGACGGCCGCGCGCACGGCCGCGGAGCAGTACGGGCCGATCGTCGGCGTGGCCGGCGTGACGGTGGCCGCGGGCACCGCCGCCCTGGTGGTGGCGGAGTCGCCCTTCTTCGCGGCCGTCGGGCCGGCCATGGCGATGTCCGTGCTCGTCGGGGTGGTCGTCTCGGTCACGTTCGTGCCGGCGGTGATGGCCGTGCTGGGCCAGGCCCTGTTCTGGCCCTCACCCCGGCCGGTGCGGACCCCGGAGCCCGCCGCCGCGGGCGGCGGGGACCGCCGCGCCGTCGCCCGCCGCGAGCGCGGGGTGCGGCTGCTCACCCGCCGCCCGGTCGCCCTCGCCGTCGTCCTGGGCTGCACGGCGCTGCTGGTCGCGGCGTCCCTGCCGCTGCAGCAGCTGCGCCTGGGGGTGGGGTTCGTGCCCTCCCTGCCGGCCGACGCACCGGTGCGCGTGGCCGCGGAGGCCGCTGCGGAGGGCTTCGCGCCCGGCGCCGTCTCCCCCACGGTGCTGCTGGTGCAGGGCGAGGGCGTGGCCGGGCAGCGGCAGCAGCTGGCCGCGCTGGGCGCCGCCCTGGAGCGGCAGCCGGGTGTGGCCGGGGTGCTCGGCCCCGGTGACCTGCCCGAGGAGCTGGCGCGGCGGGCGCTGCTGGCCCCGGCCGGCGATGCGGCCCGGTTCCTGGTGGTGCTGGCCGAGGACCCGACGGGCGGCACCGCCATCGCCGACCTGCGCGCGCTGCGCGAGCGACTGCCCGCAGCCCTGGCCGGCGCCGGGCTGGGCGGGGCGCAGTGGGGGGTGGGTGGGGACACCGCCCTGGCCTCGGCGCTGGTGGCGCTGACGGAGGACGACGTGGAGCGCATCGCGCTGGCCGCGCTCGGGGTCAACCTCCTCGTGCTGGTGCTGTTCCTGCGCGCCCTGGTGGCTCCGCTGTACCTGCTGGCCACCAGCGTGCTGGCCCTGACGGCGTCGCTGGGCCTGGCCACGTGGCTCTTCCAGGACCTGCTGGGCCACGACGGGCTCACCTTCTACGTGCCCTTCGCGGCCGCGGTGCTGCTGGTGGCGCTCGGCTCGGACTACAACGTCTTCGGGGTGGGCACCATCTGGGCGCAGGCGCGCACCGCCCCGCTGCAGCAGGCGGTCGTGCGGGCGGTGCCGCAGTCCTCCCGGGCCATCACCGCCGCCGCGGTGACGCTGGCGCTCAGCTTCGGGCTGCTGGCGCTGGTGCCGCTGCGCTCGTTCCTGGAGCTGGCCGTCGTCATGGCCCTGGGCATCGTGCTGGACGCGATCGTGGTGCGTTCGCTGCTGGTGCCCACCCTGCTCGTCCTCGTCGGGCCGGTCAGCGGCTGGCCCGGCCACGCCCTGTCCCGCACCGCCGCACCTCCCGGGAGCCCGTGATGCCGCGAACGCCCCCGACCGCGCCCTCCCGGGAGCGCGCCGTCCCGCACCGGCGGGTCCCGGTCGCCGCGCTGGTCCTGGGCGCCGTCCTGGGCGCCGCGGCCACCGCCGGGCTGTGCGAGCTGGGGGTCCTGCCCCTCGGGACCCCCACCGCGCAGGAGCCCGGGGCGGTGCGGGACGCCGCACCGCCGACGGGTGCGCTCGAGGTCCCCGAGGCCTGCTGGGAGCTGGCCGGGGTGTCGGTGGAGGCCGTGGACCTCGCCCGGCGCACCGCGGAGTCGATCGCGCAGGCCCGCGCCCGCGACCTGGTGCCGGTGCTCGAGCGGCTGGAGGAGCTGGACCCGCGGGTGCGGGAGCTGGCCGCCTCGTGCGACCCGCCGCGGGCGGTCCGGCCGTAGGAGCGGGCCCCTCAGCGGGCGCCCCGCCGGGCGGCGGCCCGGCTGAGCACCCGGACGGCGGCCCCGGCCGCGAGCACCGCGGTGCCGGTGAGCACCGACGCCACCGGCAGCGTGGCCACCAGCACCACGCACCCGGCGGCCCCCAACACCTGCAGGCCCCTCGGGAAGCGACGCTGCCCGGGCGGCTGGCCGACCGCGGCGAGGTTCGTGACCAGGTAGTAGAGCAGCACCCCGAACGACGAGAAGCCGATGGCGCCGCGCAGGTCCACGGTGAGCACGAGCACCACCACGACCAGCGCCACAGCCGCCTCCGCGCGGTGCGGCACGCGGAACCGCGGGTGCACGGCGGCCAGCGGGCGGGGCAGGTCCCCCTCGCGGGCCATCGCCAGGCTGGTGCGCCCCACCCCCGCGACCAGCGCCAGCAGGGCACCGGTGGCCGCGGCGGCGGCGCCGACGCGCACCAGCGGCGCGGCCCACCCCCAGCCGCTGGCCTCGACGGCCGCGAGCACGGGCGCCGCGGTGCCGGCGGCGCCCTCGGCGCCGAGCACGGCCAGCACCGCCACGGCCACCGCCGCGTACAGGGCGACGGCCGCGCCCAGGGCGAGGACCACCGCGCGCGGGATCGTGCGGGCCGGGTCGCGCACCTCCTCGGCGAGGGTGGCGATGCGCGCGTACCCGGCGAACGCGAAGAACAGCAGCCCGGCGGACTGCAGCACCCCGTACCCGCCGCCGGGCGCCTCCCACGCCAGCCGCGCGGCGTCCGCCCGCCCGCCGGCGGCGGCCGCGGCCAGCACGAGCGCCAGCGCCGCGAGCGCCACGCCGAGCAGGACGCGGGTGGCGGCCGCGGTGCGGGTGATGCCGCGCAGGTTGACCGCGGCGAGCACGACGACGACCGCCGCGGCGACGGGCCGCTGCCACGGCGCGGGCACCAGGTGCGCGGCCACGACCAGGGCCATCGCGGCGCAGCTGGCGGTCTTGCCGATGACGAAGCCCCACCCAGCGAGGAAGCCCCACCACGGGCCCAGCCGCTCGCGGCCGTAGACGTAGGTGCCCCCGGCGGACGGGTACGTGGCGGCCAGCTGCGCGGAGGCGGCGGCGTTGCAGAACGCGACCACCGCGGCGACGCCCAGGCCGAGCAGCAGCGCGGTGCCGGCCGCGGCGGCCGCCGGGCCGACGGCGGAGAACACGCCCGCGCCCACCATGGAGCCCAGGCCGATCGCGACGGCGTCGCCGGTGCCGAGTCGTCGGGCGAGGGCCGGGGAGGTGCTCACGCGCGGGACCGTAGCCCCGGCGGGTGAACGCGCGGTGCCGGCGCCGCCGCGGCGGTGGCAGGGTCCTCGTTCGTGACCTCCGCACCCCGCCCCTGGTCCGCGCAGCTCCTCTCGCCCGCGACGCTCGCCGGCGCGCAGGAGGTGATGCGCACCTGCATCGCGCGCGACTTCGGCGACGCGCACGACCCGGTGGTGCACGCCGACGTCGACGACCCGCTGGGCCGGTACCCGGGCACCGCGGAGGCGTTCCTGCTCCTGGCGGTGGACGGGGTGAGCGGCGAGGTGCTCGGCACCGCGGGGCTGCGCGACGGGCGGCTGCGTCCGGGCGCGAGCCCGCAGCACCTGCTCGAGCGCTACGCCGACGGCCGCACCGGCCAGCTCGTGCGGGTGTACGTGGCGTCCGGCGCCCGCCGGCGGGGCATCGCCCGCGGCCTGGTGGCGGCGGTGCGCGAGCGCGCCGCGGCGGACGGCCGCTACGCGCGCCTGGCCCTGCACACCTACCGCCACTCCCCCGGCGCGGTGGCGTTCTGGGAGGCGCTGGGCGCCCGCGTCGTCGCGGACGACTCCGCGGGCGCCTCGCGCAGCGTGTTCTACGAGTTCGCGGTCCTGCCCGCGTCGCCGTCCTCGCCGCCGTCCTCGCCGCCGTCCTGAGCGGCGCCGTCGCAGACGAGCCCGGAGGTGAGCGCCTCCAGGTTGCGGCGCACCACCGCGGGGTAGTCCTCGCCCTCCTCCGCGCGCTCGAAGGGGTTCAGCACCCCGGTGCCCACGCCGAGCTCGCGCGCCAGGGTCTCGGTGACCTCCGGGCTGGTGGAGGACTCGAAGAAGATAGTGCGCACCCCCGCGTCGCGGACGACGTCGACGACCCGGCGCACGCGGGCCGGGGAGGGCTCCACGTGCGGGTCGATGCCGGCGATGCCGACCTGCCGCAGCCCGTAGCGCTCGGCCAGGTACCCGAACGCCTCGTGGGAGGTCACGAGGGTGGCGCCGCGGCAGGGCGCCAGGGCCTGCGCGTGCTCGGCGTCCAGGGCGGCGGCCTGTTCCGCGAGCGCCTGCGCGCCCGCGGCGTAGTCGGCGGCGGCGGCCGGGTCGAGCTCGGCGAGGGCGTCGGCGACGAGCTCGCCCGCCTCGGCCAGGCGCAGCGGGTCGAGCCAGAAGTGCGGGTCGGCGTCCAGGTCGGCGAGCCCGGCGGTGTCGACCACGCGCCCGGGGGCGGAGACCTCCAGGGCGTCGTCGGTGGACGGCTGCAGGCCGGACTGGTGCACGAGGAGGTCGGCCTCGCCGAGCGCGCCGACCTGCGCGGCGGTCAACTCCACGTCGTGGCTGTCACCGCCGGGCGGCACCAGGCCCGACACGTCGACGTGCTCGCCGCCGACGACCTCGGCGACGTGCTGCAGCGGGGGCGAGGAGGCCAGGACGTCGAGGCGGCCGTCGTCGCCGCCCCCCGCCGCCCCGGTGGAGCAGGCGGCGGGGGTCAGGGCCGTGAGCGCGAGGGCGGCGGCGGCCCAGCGGTGCGCGGGGTTCACGCGGTCCCGGCCCCCTCGTGCTCGTGCTCGTCCTCGTGGGCGTGCTCGTGGCCGGCGTCGCCGGTCACGCCGTTCAGCTCGTTGGGCACGACGTCCAGCTGCGCGGTCCCGAAGACCTCGCCGGTGGCGACGTCGACGGCGTGCAGCTCCTTCGTGGCCGGCTCGGTGACGTAGGCGGTGCCGTCCAGGACGTGCAGGGTCGGGCGCGGCTCCTGCCACTGCAGCGGTTCCTCCCACGGCGCGACGACGGGGATCGAGCGCACGAGCGCCCCCGACTCGGGGTCGACGACGTGCAGGGCGCCGTCGGTGCCCAGGACGAGGGCCTCGCCGTCCTCGCCGCGCCCCAGGGAGCGGAAGGAGTAGGAGGCGGGCAGGTCCACCAGGCGCAGGGAGGCGTCGCGGGTGTCGATGAGGGAGACGCGGGTGGGGCGCTCCAGCTCGGCGTCGGGGTCGGTCTTGTAGTCGCCCAGGACGATCGGGGAGGCCTCCGAGCCGGCCTGGTTGCCGATGCGCCCGTACGGGTCGGGGGCGGTGACCTTCGTGATGGTGCCGTCGTCGTGGACGAGGGCGCCGTCCTCGCAGCCGATGACGACGGCCTCGCCGGCGGCGACGGCCTCGCCGTGCACGCCGGGGCAGCCGGAGCCCGCGGCGATCTCGGTGCCGTCGGCGTCGAGCCAGCGGGTGCCGGTGCGTTCCTCCTCGGTGCCCTCGGAGACGACCAGGCTGCCGTCGGACAGCTCGACCGCGACGCCGTGGTGGGCGGCGGGCGTGGTCAGCTCGCGCTGGGTGCGGTCGGGATCGGCGACGTCGGCGGAGTCGAAGACGGTGACGTCCCCGGTGCCGTCGTCGAACAGGGCGGTGCGGCCCTCGTGCACGACGACGTGGCCGGGCGTGACCGCCTCGAACGCCACGTCGGTCAGCTCGGGCTCGGCGGTGTAGTAGTGCGAGTGGTCGCCGTGCGGCTCGGCCCAGGTGCCGGCGTCGAGCACCTGGAAGGCGCCGGTGGTGGACAGCAGCAGGTGCCGGCCGTCGCCGGCGGGGTTGAGGCGGTTGAAGCCCTCGACGGGCAGGTCGGCGAGGACCTCGAAGGTGGCGGCGTCGAGCACCTGCACCCCGCCGTCGTGCGTCAGGGCCAGGCGCGGGGTGGCGGCGGCGACCTCGGTGGCGGCAGCGGCGGGCTCGGGGGTGTCCTCGGCGCCGGCGGCGGGCTCGGAGGCCCCGCTCCCGCAGCCGGTGAGCAGCAGGAGCGAGAGCAGCGAGCCGGCGGCGAGCGGGCGGGTGGGCGGGTGGGCGAGCGGGTGGTGCACGGCGGTCCTCGGTTCCGTGGGGGGTCGCGCCCCGAGCGGGGCGGTCCGGAAGCTAGCAAACGATTGTGATTATCATCAACACCGTGCTGGCCCCCCCTCCCGGTCCCCCGCCCGCCCTCGCCTACCGCGGCTGCTGCGCCGGCTACGCCGACGGACCCGTCGTGCGCGACGTGGACCTGGAGGTCGCCCCCGGCGAGTGCGTCGCCCTGCTCGGGCCGAACGGCGCCGGCAAGACCACCCTGGTGCGCGCCGCGCTCGGCCTGGCCCGCGTGCACTCCGGGCACCTCGACGTGCTGGGCCACCCGCACGACCGCCTGCCCGCCGGCGCGGGCCTGGGCTACGTGCCCCAGCGGCACACCGTGGCCACCGCCGTGCCCGCCACCGTCGCCGAGGTCGTCGCCGGGGGCCGCCTCGGCGGCACCGGTCCGCTGCGGCGCCTGCTGCCGGCCCGGCGCCGCCGCGACCGCGCCGCCGTCCTCGACGCCCTCGACCGCGTCGGCCTGCGCGGCCGCGCCCGCACGCCGCTGGCGGAGCTGTCCGGCGGCCAGCAGCGGCGGGTGCTGCTGGCCCGGGCCCTGGCCGGTGCCCCGCGCCTGCTGCTGCTCGACGAGCCCACCGCCGGCGTCGACACCGCCGCGGCCCGCTCCGTCGCCGCCGTGCTGCGCGAGTCGCTCGACGCCGGCACCGCCGTCGTCCTCGTCACCCACGAGGCCGAGGCCCTGGCCGGCGTGCTGGACCGCGCGGTGCGCGTCGAGGGCGGCTGCGCGTGCGAGTTGCGCCGCCGGGAGGTGGTCGCCGGTGGCTGAGCTGCTCCAACTGCTGTCGTACGACTTCCTGCGCCGGGCCCTGCTGGCCGCCGCGATGGTCGGGCTGGCCGCCCCGCTCGTCGGCGCGTTCCTCGTCCAGCGCGGCCTCTCCCTCGTCGGGGACGGGCTGGGTCACGTCGCGCTCGCCGGGGTGGGGGTGGGCGTGCTGACCGGGCGGGCGCCGGTGTGGACGGCGCTGGTGGCCGCGGTCGGCGCCGCCGTGCTCATCGAGGTCGTCCGCCACCGCGGCCGCACCGGCGGCGACGTGGCGCTGGCGCTGCTGTTCTACGGCGGCATCGCCGGCGGGGCGGTGCTGCTGAGCCTGGCACCGGCCGGCGGGGCGAACCTGGAGAGCTACCTGTTCGGGGCGATCACCACGACCAGCGCCGCGGACGTGCGCGCCTTCGCCGCGCTCACCGTCGTCGTCGTCGCCGCGGTGCTCGTGCTGCGGCCGTGGTTCTTCGCCGCCGGCAGCGACGAGGAGCACGCCCGCGCGGTGCGGCTGCCGGTGTTCCGGCTGAACTGCGCGCTGGCCGTGCTGACCGCCGTGACGGTCGTGCTCTCGATGCGCACCGTGGGGCTGCTGCTGGTCAGCGCCCTGCTCGTGGTGCCCGTGGCCACGGCCCAGCGGCTGTGCCGGGGCTTCGGGGCCCTGCTGCTGCTCGCGAGCGCCCTGGGCGCCGCCGTCGGCGTGGGCGGGGTGGCGGTCTCCGCCGTGGTGGGCACGCCCTCCGGCGGCACGATCGTCCTGCTGGCGCTGGCCGTGTTCGGGCTCGCGGCCGGGGTCCGGGCCGGGTCCGGGCGCGCGCGCCGGGCCCGGGCGGTCCCGGCGCCCTGAGCGGCGCCCCGGCGCGACGACGCCGCTGCGACCGGTCGGTCGCAGCGGCGTCGCGGGCGCGCGGAACGCTCAGGCGGTGCCGCCGCCCGGCTGCAGCACGCCGTTCACGCACAGCTCGTACGTGGGGTAGGCGGTGATGCTCTCGGTCGGGTCGTCGGCGGTGACCAGGACGGCGGCCACCTCCGGGGTGAACCCGAGCGCGTGCTTGACGCTGGTCACCGTGGTGAAGCCCCACGGGGTGCGCACGACCGGCAGCTCCACGACGGAGACCCTCTTCCCGGAGGTGCCCACCACCTGCACGGTCCAGCCGGCCACCTCGGTGGGGTGCGCCTCGCTCAGCGAGCTCCAGGTGGACAGGTCGGTGGCGTCGGCCACCGGCTGCCCGCCGACCCGGACGCCGCCGACCCGCACGCCGGGCTCGGCCACGCCGCCGTCGGTGAGGTAGCGGATCGCCACGTCCACGGTCTGCCCGGCGTAGGCGGAGGCGTCGAAGGTCTGCGTGCCGGAGACCTCACCGGTCAGGCCGGGCAGTTCCGCGGTGATGCGCGGGTCGGCGCCGGGGTCGGCCTCGGTGGTCGTGGCCTCGCTGGACAGCGACACCCAGCCGCCGGCGGCCTCGTCCCACACCTGCACGACCGCGAAGTCCCAGCCCGCCTCGGCGTCCACCTGCAGGTCCACGCCGATGGTCGGGTCCTGCGCCGGGATCGCGAACTCGCGCACGATGCCGCGGTCGAACCCGTTGCCGCTGCCGGAGTACAGCTCGCCGCCGTCCTGCTCCCACTCCACCGGGGTGGTCGGGTAGGTGTTCGAGCCCTTGAACGTGACCAGGCCGCCGTCCACGTACCCGGCGCCGTCGCGCAGCCGCACGAAGTCGGCGCCGTTCACCGGCGCACCCGGGGAGTCGTGGGACTGCGGCGAGTCCCAGTTCACCCGGGCGGTCAGCCCCTCCGTCTGCAGCGCCCCGGCGTCCCCGCGCTTGACCTTCGCGCCGGCGTCGAGGGCGGCGTCCACGGCCATCGAGGCGAGGAAGTCGTGCAGGACGTCCTGCGAGCGCACGTCGTGCCCGAGCCGGCGCAGCACCGCGTCCAGGCCGGCCAGGCCGCCCTCGGGTTCGTTGTGCAGGGCGGTCATGAACTCGTCACCGCCGAAGCGGTCGTGCAGGTAGATCATGAATGCGTAGGCGCTGCCGTAGTCGGCGAGGATCTCCGGGTCGCCCTGGTCGCCCCACAGGGTGATCGCCTGCTCCGGGCCGCCGTACTCCTGCTGCTCGTTGAACCCGAGGAACGTGGCGATGTAGTTGTCCGCCTCCTCGGTGTTCGGGGCCGGGGTGGGGTCGGAGAACCCGAGCAGGTCCTCGGACCACATCGACAGGCCCTCGTTCACCCACGACACCTCGTCGGGGTCGGCGTAGTGCTCCAGCAGGTGCTGGTACTCGTGGGCGAAGGTCGCCTCGTAGGTGCGCCCGGCCGGTTCCCCCAGGCCGGGGCGCTGCAGGTAGTCCGCGCAGGCCAGGTAGTCGGGGTCCTGCGAGTCGTCCGGCGGGTTCTCGCCGGTGCGGTGCAGCCAGTCGAAACCGTCGATCGTCATGACGTTGCGGTCGACGAGGTCGTTGAACAGCGAGTAGAAGAACCCGGCGATGTAGGTGCGCCCGTTCTCGTTCGTCGGGTCGTAGTAGTTCTGGTCGCGGACGTTGTCGATGAGCGCGACGGTGCGCTCCCCGTCGCCGGACCAGTACCCCTGCGGGTAGGCGCCGCCGTCGGGCTGCTCGATCAGCTCGCCGAGCACCGCGGCCGAGCCGTCGCGCGGCGGCGCCACGGAGAACACCTCCGACTCCGCCGGCAGGATCGTCTCGTCGAACTCCTGGACGAAGCCGGCGACCTGCTCGTCGGTGACGACGGTGAGCTCACCGCCGCCGGTGGTGTTGCGGCAGTCGCCCTCGGGGAAGGAGAGGTCGTCGGAGACCCACACCTCGATGTTCTCCCCGAGCCCGCGCAGCGTGTAGCCCTGCACGGTCACGACGCTCTCGACGACCTCGCCCTCGGGGGTGACGCCGCCGTCGACCAGGGTGGGCCAGTCCCGCTGGTCGCCGACCTGCACCTGGCCGTCGCCGGCGCCGCCGTCGGCGGGCGCCGCCAGCGTGGTGCGCGCTCCGGCGGCGCCCGACCCGGCGGCGTCGGGGGCCAGCACGGGCAGCGGCGCGCCGTCGCGGTAATCGCCGCCGAGGAGCCGGACGTCGGAGGCCGGGGCCTGCTGGGGGGTGGCGGCGGGCGACGCCGCCGCGGCGGCCGGGACGGCCAGCGCCGTCGCCGAGAGCGCGGCGACCGCGATGCGACCGCCGCGCGAGGGGTCCAGACCCATGCGTGTCCTCCTGGGGATCTTCCGGCGCCTGGTGCAGCACCGGTGCGCTGAAGCATCCACTGCGTCACAGTCCGTGCACAAGGCCCCACGCGCGGGCACCGGACGGGGGCGGCAGGATGAACCCCGTGCCCTACCGCGTGATGACCGTGTGCACCGGCAACATCTGCCGCTCCCCCATGGCCGAGTCCGTGCTGCGCCGCCGGTTCGCCGAGGCGGGCCTGGACGGCGAGGTGGTCGTGGACTCCTCCGGGATCAGCGACGAGGAGGAGGGCAACCCCGTGGACCGCCGGGCGCGGGCGGTGCTGGCCGACGCCGGCTACGACGTCCCCGAGCACCGCGCCCACCAGGTGACGGCGGAGGAGATCGCCTCCCGCGACCTGCTGCTGGCCATGACGGCGCGGCACGCGCGCCGGCTGCGCACGCTGGCCCCCGACGAGGCCGCGGCGGGACGGGTCGCGATGTACCGCTCCTTCGACCCGGCCGCCCCGGCGGTGGCGGGACCGGGCGCGGTGGCCGACGAGTCCGCCCTCGACATCGCCGACCCCTGGTACGGCGACCGCAGCGACTTCGTCGAGGCCCTGGCGCAGATCGAGGCGGCCGCCGACGGGATCGTCGAGCACGTGCGCCGAGCCCTCGCCCCCCGCCCCTGACCTCCCCTCCCCGCCCCTCCCCACGCCACGCCACGGGGGGGGCCGGGTGTTGCCGAGGAGGTGTATCTTT
>NZ_JBJLSE010000027.1:0-43377 GCF_050871845.1 Kineococcus arenarius subsp. arenarius | reverse complement strand
TGATCTTGCACGGTTGAGCGCTCACTCGTGCAAGATCACCGCCACAGGGGGTTGTCGTGATGGGAACTAGTCGACATCTCGACTAGTCCGTGCCACGATCAGCGGGTGGACGTGGACGGCGGGAACCCCGACTGGCAGCGCGGCGTGCTCACCACGTGCGCGCTGGCGGTCCTGGCGCGCGGCAGCGCCCACGGGTACGCCGTGGCCCAGCAGCTGCAGGCCGCCGGCATCGGCCCCGTCAAGGGCGGGGCGCTGTACCCGGTGCTGAACCGCCTGGAGCAGGACGGGGCGCTGACCTCCGCCTGGCAGGAGGGGTCCGGCGGTCCCGGCCGCAAGGTCTTCACCCTCACCGACGCCGGACGCGCCCGCCTGGAGGCGCTGCGCCGCGGCTGGCAGCCCTTCGCGGCGGCCGTCGCGGACCTGCTGGACCCGCACGACACCTCTCCGCCGGCCACCGCGGCCGCAGGACGACGAGCAGGAGGGCGCACCCCGTGAACGCATCGGTGCAGCAGCGCTGGCCCCGCCCCGAGGACGAGCGGTGGGGCGACCGCCTGCGCGGCCGCCTCCTGCTGGAGCACGGCGTGCCCGCCCCCGTCGCCGAGGAGGCCGCCGAGGAGGCCCGGCTGGCCTGCTGGGAGTCCGGCCGCGGTGCCGAGGAGCTGTTCGGCCCCGCCGACGAGCACGCCGCCGAGGTCGCCCGCGAGCGCGTGCCCGTGGAGCGGCGTGCCGCCGTCGACCTGGACGGCGGCTCCCCGCGCGACCGCTGGACCCTGTGCCTGCTGGGAGCGGGCTGGGGCGGTTGCCTGGGCGGCGTCCTGCTGCTCGTGACGCAGGGGTGGACGACCCCGCTCACCCCCGCCGCGCTGGCCGTGCTCGCCGCGACCGCCGCCGGGTGGACCGGCGCCGCGTGGGGTGTGCTCGAGCGCCGCGACGGCCGGCTGGGTCGCGGGTGGGCGTGGGTCGCGGCGGGTGCCGCCGGCGTGGTCGCCGGAGCCGCCGCGGCCGACGCGCTGCGGGGCCGACCGGCGCTGGGGGAGCTGCCGGTGCCGCTCGTGCTGCTCGCCTCCGCCGCGCTGGTCGTGGCCGGGCTGAAGCTCCCGCAGCGCCCCGCGGCCCTGGACGCGCGCGCCGCCACCGGCGACCCGGAGGAGTGGTTCGAGCGCCTGGCCGGCGTCCTGCGCGGGCGCTTCCACCTGACCCGCGGCGACGTGCGCGAGCGCGTGGAGGAGGCCCGCGGCTACTGGCGCGACAGCGGCAGCGCCCACCCCCGGGACGAGTTCGGTGCGCCCGAGGTGCACGCCCTGCGGCTCGTGGAGGGCTCCGACGAGCCCCGGCGGCGCCGCTCGCGCCTGAAGGCGTGGCTCTACGGCGCGCTGACCCTCTACTGGGGCGCCACGGTCGTCGACACCGTCCTCGGCGAGGGGTTCGGTGGGGAGCTGCTGTGGCGGGCGGCCGCCGTCGCGCTGACCGCCTCCCTCCTGGTGGGCGCCTGGCGGGGTTCTCGCGCGGGCGCTCCGGCCGCCGGGTCGTAGCCGTCGCCGAGCGCCGGCCCCGGTCAGGCCGAGCGCTCGTCCGGCTCGTCGCCCGCGACGGTGGACCGGCGCGCGCGGCGGCCCCGCGCCACCTCGGTCGCCAGCGCGTCCAGCGGTTGCGCGAACGGCGCCAGGGGGTCGGCGGCCCGCGCGAGCCGGTCCAGCCACTCCCGGGCCGCGCACACGCCGGACGCGTCGAGGCCGTACAGGCGCCGGGTGCCCTCGGAGCGCACGGCGACCAGACCGGCGGTGCGCAGCACCCCCAGGTGCTGCGACACCGCCGGCTGGGAGATCGACCCGTGCTCCCGCAGCGCCGCGACGACCTCGCCGACGCTGCGCTCACCCCCGGTGAGCAGTTCCAGGACCCGCCGGCGGGTGGGGTCGCCGAGCGCGGTGAAGACGTCCCCGCTCACGCGCCGGTGTCCTCCTCGGCGGCGCCGTCGGGGGCGGTCGTGTAGAAGGCCGTCGTGCGCTCGGCGGCAGCGCGCGCCGCGCCGGGCTCGTCGCCGTCGGCCACGGCGGCCGCGGCCCACCCCGCGGCGGCCCGCTCGACGAACGCGACCCCCTCGGGGGAGGTGCTGAAGGCCGCGGCGGCGGCCGGGTCCACCGCCGTCCCGCTCGCCAGGTGCAGCCCCAGCCCCATCAGGGCGAGGTCCCAGCCGACGCCCACGGCGCCGGGGCCGAACTCCTCCCAGAAGCCGGGGTCCACGGGAGCCTCGTGCGTCAGCTCCAGGCGGGTGCCGGCGCCGTCGGGGACGAGCCGCACCTGCAGCCAGGACACCGCCGGGCCCATCTCCCAGGTCAGGGCGAAGGACCGCGGCCGTTCGCAGCGTTCGACGACGCCCCCGGCGTTGCCCTCCAGCTGGTAGCGGCCGCCCACGTGCAGGTCGCCGCTGACCGGCAGGAACCAGCGGGGGATGCGCTCGGCGTCGGTCAGGGCGCTCCACAGGTCCTCGGCGCCGGTGGGGTAGGTGCGGTGGGCGACGGCGACCTTCGTCGGTGCGCCGTCCCGGGTGGAGCTGCGCACCGCGCGGGTCACCAGGCCCGCCACGGCCAGGGGATCGGGGATCACGGCCACTCCCTCTATAAGTTTCAGCTTATGAAAGGAGGTTAGGCCCGGTGTTCCCGCACCGCAAGGGCCTTCAGCTCCCCAGCGACACCAGGACCTTCCCGGACACCTCCGAGTCCGCCGCCACCGCGAACGCCTCCGCGGCGCGCGCCAGCGGGAACTCGTGGGTGACGACCCTCCCCAGCGCCGGGTTCGCCGCGAGCACCCGCACCGCCTCGTCGATCTCCCCGGCGAAGCGGAACGTGCCGCGCAGCTGCAGCTCCTTGGACACCAGCGGTGCCAGGTTCACCGGGCGCGGCTCGTTCGGCACCATGCCGACCTGCACGACGACGGCCGCCCGGCGCGCCGCCACCAGCGCCGCGCTCACCGCCACGGGTACGCCGGAGCACTCCAGCACCACGTCGAACCCCTCGGGCCGCACCTCCTGCTCGCCGATGCGCACCGTGCCGTGCACGCCCAGGGCGCGGGCGCGCTCCAGCGGGCCGGGCAGCACGTCCGTGGCGACGACCTCGCCGGCGCCGCGCTCCAGCGCCGCGGCCGCCACCAGCAGCCCGATCGGCCCGGAACCGGACACCAGCACCCGCCGGCCCGTGACGTCCCCGGCGACCGTCACCGCGTGCAGCGCCACCGCCAGCGGCTCGGCCAGCGCCGCCGCCCGCAGCGACAGCCCCTGCGGCAGGACGCGGACCATCGATCGGTCCACCACCAGGAACTCGCTCATCCCGCCCTGGGTGTGCGGCCACGTCGAGGCGCTGCCCAGGTAGGACCCGCCCGGGCGCAGGTGCGGCAGGTTCTCCAGGCCGTCGTCCGCGGGCGGCCCGAACGTGGCGGGGTGCACCGTGACCGGGGTGCCCGGGGCCAGTTCCCCGGACGGGTCGGCGTCGACGGTGCCGGAGACCTCGTGCCCCGGCACGAGGGGCTCGCGCACCACGTACTCGCCGTTCGCGCCGTGCGCGAAGTAGTGCAGGTCCGAGCCGCAGATGCCCGCGTACGCCATCCGCAGCCGCACCCGCCCCGGCGACGGCTCGGGAGCGGGCAGCTCCTCCTCGCGCAGGTCCCCCGCCCCGTGGATCCGGATCGTCCTCACCGCGGCCGCCCCCTCACAGCACCGACGTCATGCCGCCGTCGACGACGACGTTCTGCCCGGACACGTAGCTGGAGGCGTCCGAGCACAGGTACAGCAGCGTCCCCAGCAGCTCCTCCACGCGGCCCCAGCGGCCCGCGGGGGTGCGCTGCTCCACCCACGCGTTGAACTGCTCGTCCGCGACCAGCGCGGCGTTCATCTCGGTGGCGAAGTAGCCGGGGGAGATGGCGTTCACCTGGATCCCGTGCTGCGCCAGGTCCGCGGCCATGCCCTTGGTGAGCGAGGCGACCGCGCCCTTGGTGGCGGTGTAGGGGGCGATGGTGCGCCGGGCCAGCACCGACTGCACCGAGGCGATGTTCACGACCTTGCCGGAACCGCGCGCCACCATGTGCGGCACCACCGCGCGCGAGACGTGGAACACGCTGGACAGGTTCGCGGCCACCAGGTCGTCCCAGTCGGCCGTGGCGAACTCCTGGAACGGTGCGCGCCGCTGGATGCCGGCGTTGTTCACCAGGACGTCCGGGGCGCCGTGCTCGTCCACCAGCGCCGCCACCGCCTCCGCCACGGCCTGCGCGTCGGTGACGTCGAAGCTGACCACCGCCGGCGCCGTGCCGGTGTCCGCCGCGATCTCCCCGCGCGCCCGCTCCAGCTGCGCGGCGTCGCGCCCGTGCAGCACGACGCGTGCCCCGGCCGCGGCCAGGCCGCCCGCCATGGCGCGGCCCAGACCGCGCGAGGACCCCGTGACCAGCGCCAGCCGGCCGGTGACGTCGAACAGTGTGCTCACCCGGTGAACACTGGCACACCGGCCGCCGCGGCCGCCCGGGACCCGGCCTCCCGTCGCCTACCGTGTCCGGGTGACCGCCACCTCCCGGCCCCCGTCCCCGCCGTCCTCCCCGTCCTCCCCGTCGTCGTCCAGCGCGCGCCGGCTGCCCGCCGACGTCGTGCGCGGCGCCCTCATCGGCAGCGCCGAGGTCGTCCCCGGCGTCAGCGGCGGCACCCTCGCCCTGGTCACCGGCGTGTACGAGACGCTCATCGGCGGCGCCGGGCACGTCGTCACCGCCGCCCGGTACGCCGTGACCGGCCCGCGCTCGCAGGTGCGCGCGGAGCTGGCCCGGGTGCGCTGGTCGGTGGTGGTCCCCGTCATGGTGGGCATGGCCGCGGCGGTCGTCGTCGGCTCGTCGGTGCTCGAGCCGCTGGTCACCGAGCACCCGGTGGGCTCGCGCGCGGTGTTCTTCGGCCTGGTGCTGGCCTCGCTCGCCGTGCCGGCCCGCATGGTGGGGCGCTGGTCGGCGCCCCTGGTGCTCGTGGCGGCGGTCGCGGCCGTCGCCGCCTTCCTGCTCACCGGCCTGCCGGCGGCGTCGGAGCGCGAGCCGTCCCTGCTGGTGGTGGCCGTCGCGGCGGCCGTCGCGATCTGCGCGCTCGTGCTGCCGGGCGTCTCCGGCTCCTTCCTGCTGCTGACGGTGGGGCTGTACGAGCCGACGCTGCGCGCGGTGGCGGACCGCGACCTCGCCTACGTCGGCGCCTTCGCCCTGGGCGCGGTGGTCGGCCTGGCCTCCTTCGTGCGCGTGCTGCAGCACCTGCTGGACCACCACCGCGCCCTCACCCTGGCCGTGATGACCGGGCTCATGGCCGGGTCGCTGCGGGCGCTGTGGCCGTGGCAGGGCGAGGGCCGCGAGCTGGCCGGCCCCTCCGGCGACGTGCTGCCCGTGGTGCTGCTCGCCCTGGCCGGCGCCGCGCTGGTCGTGGTGCTGCTGCTGGTCGAGGAGCGCCTGCAGCGCCGCGCCGCGGTGCGCTGACGGCGCGCCGCGGCGGAGCGGGACGTCCGCCGCGGCCCGGCGTCAGCCGCCGACCGGGATCTCCATCAGGTCGGCGCCGACGACGAGCCGGCCGGAGCACCCCCGCCGTGCCCGGCGCCAGGTCGCGTCGGACGTGCCCGCGGACAGGTGGGTGAGCACCAGGTTCCGGGCGCCGGCGCGCTCGGCGACGTCGCGGCCGACCTGCTCGATCGTGGTGTGCGAGGCGAACAGGTGCTCCCGCAGCGGGGTGGCGACCTCGGCCGGCAGGGGGGCGACGATGCGCTCGACCGCTTCCGGGTCGATGCACTCGTGGACGAGGTGGTCGGCGTCCTTCGCGAGGTCGACGAGGTTCTCGCTGACGGTCGTGTCGCCCGAGATCACGATCGACCCGTCGGGGGTGTCGAACCGGTACGCGAACGCCGGGGCGGTGGGCCGGTGGTCGACGAGCGTCGCCGTCACCCGCACCTGCCCGTCGTCCCAGACGGGGATGGGCCGGGTCAACCGGGGCGGGATGCCGTCCGCACCGAACTCGGCGGTGCCGGTGAGGTCGATGTCGTTCACGGAGAACAGCGTGGACAGGTCCGGCTGCCCCTGGTCCCTGGTGCGGTCGTTCAGGTCGCTGGCGAACGCCCGGCGCAGCAGGTCCGTCATGGCCGCGGTCCCCGCACCCGGGGCGTCCGGGCCGACGAGCTCCGGCTCCGGCCGCTCCGGCGGGAACACCCGCGGCGGCACCGCGCGGTCGCCCGGCCCGAAGACCTCGACCGGGGGCAGCGTCCGGCCCGCGGCGTTGGTGTACCCCGTCAGGTACAGCGCCGGCCACTCGGCGACGTGGTCGCTGTGCAGGTGGGTGAAGAACACGCCGGCGAGGTCGGCCAGCGGCCCCCGGGCGGCGTCGGAACCGCCGATCCCGGACTGCACCAGCCGGTGGCTCGCACCCCAGCCGAGGTCGACGAGGTAGTACCGCCCGTCGTGGACCACGGCGGTGCAGATCCCGGTGCGGTCGGGGGAGCCCCACTGGGGGCCGCCGCTGGTGCCGAGCAGCACGATCTTCGTGCGCGCCGTGCACCGGCGGGAGGAGGTGGCGGGGGCGGCCGCCGCGGGGACGGCCGCCGCGGTGGCGGCGGTGCCCGCGGCCGCACCCGCGCCCAGCGCCTGCAGGAAGCGGCGGCGGCTGGCCGCGGGGAGCGCGGGGTCGTTCGCGATCCGGGTCGAGGTGTCGCACACGGTGTCGGTCTCCTGTCGGTGGGTCGGTGGGTGTTCGGGGAGGCCGGTCCTCAGTGGACGTGGCGCACGCGCAGCACCGCGGCGGCGGCGCACAGCGCCACGACGGCGAGGACGGCGAAGTACGGCGGGTACGCGCCGCCGGTCACCGACAGCACCCCGACGGCCAGCACCGGGGCGGCGACGTTCGGCAGCAGGGTGGCGACCTGGTAGACGCTCATCGCCTTGCCGGCCCGGGCGGCGTCGGGCACGACCGCCGCGGCGATCGCGATGTCCACGGTCAGGTACACCGCCTGCCCCACCGTCAGCACCAGCCAGGCGACCAGGAAACCCCCCGAGCTCGGCGCGACGGCCGCCACGACCAGCGCGGCCGCCACGACGCAGGCCCCGACGGCGGCGAAGGAGCGCCGCCGGCCGACGCGGTCCGAGAGGTAGCCGGTCAGCACGAAGCACGCGATCCCCACGGGGGCCGAGGCGGCGTTGACCTGCGCCAGGCGCCCGGCGGCCGCGGCGACGTCCATGCCGACGGTGTCGGTGAGGTGGAACACGGCGTAGGTCTGGATCCCCACGTAGGCCAGCCCGAGCAGCAGCCGGCTGACCCAGTTCCACGCGAAGTCGTGGTCCCCGGTGCGCAGCCAGTAGCTGCCGGCGAACTCCCGCACGCCGAAGCGGGAGCGCTCGGCCCCGCTCGGGCCGTCCACCCGGCGGACCACGGCGGTCAGGACCAGCACCCCCAGCAGCGCGACGACGCCCGGCAGCGCCAGCATCGCCACGGGGGCGGCGACCAGCCTGCTGCCCAGCACGACGCCGACGAGCACGGCGATCGAGACGACGAACCCGATCAGGCCGGACAGCCTGGCGCGCAGGTGCTCCGGCACGAACTCCGGGATCAGGGGGAGGAAACCGGCGAAGGCCGCGCCGTAGCCGAGCGAGGCGGTGGACCAGCCGACCACCACCCACGCCACCGAGGGCGCGGCGCCCGCGACGGCGAGCCCCAGCAGGCCGACGAGCGCGCCGCCGAGCAGCCAGGGCCGGCGACGGCCGAACCTGCCGCGGGTGCGGTCGCTCAGCGCACCGAACAGCGGCAGGGTCGCGATGGTCGCCACGGCCCCGGCCAGGACCACCGTGGACAGCGCGACGGTCTTGCCGTCGGCGTCCAGGGCGGCCGTGCGCACGGCCAGGGTGGCGATGGGGGGCGTCAGGCTCGCCAGGTACAGCCCGAACGCGGCCAGGACCAGCGCGCCGACGAGGACGCCGGCCCGCGGCGCCGCGCGCACCGCGCCCCGCGCCGCGGGCGCCTCCAGCCGGGGATCCGGTCCGGTGTCCAGCCGTGGTGTCATCGTCGACTCCAGGTTCTCCGAGGGGGCGACCGCGACCGGGGCACGTCGGTGTGCCCCGGGGCCGGGTCCCGGGCCGGGCCGGCGTCGGCCCGTCGCCGAGGAGCGTGCCCGGTGGGTGCGGCCCGCGTCAGCAGCCGTCCCGTTGAACGGGACGCCGATCGCGGCCCCCGCCGGCGCGCGCGGTCAGGGCGCCTCCCTGTCAGGGCGTCTCGTGCCGCACCCACCCGAACGTGCGCCGCACCGCCTCCTGCCAGTCCTCCCAGCCCCGCTCGCGCTGCTCCGGCGCCATCGCCGGCGGCCACTGCGCCGCGCGGTGCCAGCGGCGGCGCAGCGCCCCGGTGTCCGGCCAGAAGCCCACCGCCAGGCCCGCCGCGTACGCAGCACCCAGCGAGACCGTCTCGGACACCATGGGCCGCACCACCGGCACGTCCAGGACGTCCGCGATCGTCTGCATCAGCAGGTTGTTCGAGGTCATGCCGCCGTCCACCCGCAGCGAGGACAGCCGCAGCCCGGAGTCGGCCTCCACGGCCTCCACGACCTCCCGGGTCTGCCAGGCGGTGGCCTCCAGCACCGCGCGCGCCACGTGCCCCTTGGTGACGAACGAGGTCAGGCCGATGAGCAGCCCGCGGGCCTCCGCCCGCCAGTGCGGGGCGAACAGCCCGCTGAACGCGGGCACGAAGTAGCAGCCGCCGTTGTCGTCGACGGTGCGGGCCAGCGACTCCACCTCCGGCGCGGTGGAGATCAGGCCCAGGTTGTCGCGCAGCCACTGCACCAGCGCCCCGGTCACGGCGATGGAGCCCTCCAGCGCGTACACCGGGGGCTCGTCGCCGATGCGGTGCGCCACCGTCGTCAGCAGCCCGTGCGAGGAGCGCGGCACCTCGGTGCCGGTGTTCATCAGCAGGAACCCGCCGGTGCCGTAGGTGCACTTGGCCTCGCCGGGGGAGAAGCACGTCTGCCCGAACAGCGCCGCCTGCTGGTCGCCCAGCGCGGCGGCGATGCGGGCGCCCGGCACGACGGTGCGGGCGGTGCCGTACACCTGCGAACTGGGCACGATCCGCGGCAGCGCCGCCCGGGGGACGCCGAACTCCGCCAGCAGCTCGGGCGACCAGTCCAGCGTGCGCAGGTCCATGAGCATGGTGCGGCTGGCGTTGGTGACGTCGGTGACGTGCTCGCCGCCGTCGGGGCCGCCGGTGAGCTTCCACACCAGCCAGGACTCCACCGTGCCGAAGAGCACATCGCCGGTGCGCGCCCGGCGGCGCAGCGACTCGTCGTGGCGCAGCAGCCACGTCATGCGCGGGCCGGCGAAGTAGGTGGCCAGCGGGAGCCCGCACACCTCGGCGAAGCGGTCCACGCCGCCGTCGGCGGCCATCTCCTCCACGATCCCGGCGGTGCGGGTGTCCTGCCACACCACGGCCGGGCGGACGGGGTCGCCGGTGCGCCTGTCCCAGGCCACGACGGTCTCGCGCTGGTTGGCGATGCCCACGGCGACGACGTCGGCGGGCGTGGCGTCCACCTGCGCCATCGCCCGCGGCACCAGCCGGGTCACGTCCCGCCAGATCTGCGCGGCGTCGTGCTCCACCCACCCCGGGCGCGGGTAGTGCGGGCGGTGCTCGCGCTGGGCGACGGCCACCAGGCGGCCGGCGTGGTCGAACAGGATGCACCGCGTCGACGTGGTGCCCTGGTCGATCGCGACGACGTACCCGCGGTGCTCGGGACGCTGGTCCGCACCGTCCAGCGCCGTGGCCGCCCGCGTCGTCACGCGCGCCATCCTGCCCGACGCGCGCCGCCCGGGACCGGTCCTAGTGCGCGCCGTCCTTGCGCCGGTGCAGGGTGAGGCCGACCACGACCGCGACGACCGCGCCGACGACGAGCCCGAGGACCGCGCTGGCCAGCGTGTTGACCAGCCAGCCCACGACGCCGCCGACGGCCCCGGCGGCCTCGTGGGCCGCCTCCTCCACGTGGTGCACCGCCTCGTAGGGGGCGCTCAGCCCCAGCTCCTCGGCGCCCACCAGCAGGATGTGGCCACCGACCCACAGCATCGCGGCCGTGCCCACCACGGTCAGCACGGTGAGCAGGCGCGGCATCCCCTTGACCAGCCCGCGGCCCAGGGCGGCCACGGCGCCGCGGGGCACCTGGGCCAGGCGCAGCCCGATGTCGTCCATCTTCACGATCAGCCCGACGACCCCGTACACCAGGGCCGTGATGGCGATCGCGACGAGCACGAGGACCACCGCCCGGGTCACGAACGGCTCGTCGGCCACCTCGTTGAGCGAGATGACCATGATCTCCGCCGACAGGATGAAGTCGGTGCGCACGGCTCCCGAGACGACGGCGTCCTCGTCCGGCAGGGCGCCGTCCTCGGCGCCGTCGTGGGCGTTCCCGTGACCGCGCAGCTTGTGCCAGATCTTCTCCGCGCCCTCGAAGCAGAGGTACGCGCCGCCGACCATGAGGATCGGGGTGAGCAGGAACGGCAGGAACTGGCTCAGCAGCAGCACCGCCGGCAGGATGATCAGCAGCTTGTTGCGCACCGAGCCGACGGCGATGCGCCGGATGATCGGCAGCTCGCGCGCGGCGGCCAGGCCGCGCACGTACTGCGGCGTGACGGCCGTGTCGTCGACGACCACCCCGGCGGCCTTCGCGCTGGCGCGTGCGGCGGCGACGCCGACGTCGTCGATGGAGGCGGCGGCCGCGCGGGCCAGCACCGCCACGTCGTCCAGCAGGGCCACGAGCCCACCGCTCACGGGAGGTCCTTCCGTCCTGTCGTCGCCGGGGCTCCCCGGACCCCAGCAGTGAACTACACCCGGGTGCGATCCGCAGGGTCTGCCCGGGTTCCGCCCCGCGGGCCGTGGCGGGACGTCGCCCCACCTGCGCAGGTGCCCCGGGCGAAGGTCCGGGCCGCAGCTGCCGATGTCCAGGACATGGCCCTGGTGAAGTTCTTCTGCGACATGCGCGTCGTCCCCCGCATCCTCAGCGGCTTCGCCGTCGTCTGCGCGCTGCTGGTCTGCCTCGGCGCCATCGGCGCCGTCGAGCTCCGCATCGCCCAGTCGCGCCTGCACGACATGTACAGCTCCACGGTGGCCTCGGCCAGCGCTCTGGGCGAGGTCGGTACCGCCTTCAAGCAGTCCAACAAGGACCTGCCCGACCTCGCCCTGGCCGCCGACGCCGGCGCCCGGGCCGAGGTGCAGGCCCAGACCGCCGCCGACGACGCCGCCCTCGACGACGCCTGGGAGGCCTACCTGGCCACCTCCCCGTCCGCCACCACCGCGGAGCGGGCCGCGTTCGAGACCGACCTCGCCGCCTGGCGCACGGCCCGGGAGACCCTCACCGCACTGGCCCTGGCCGGCGACACCGCGGGCTTCGTGGCAGCCCGCTCCACCACGACCACCCCCCACAGCGAGGAGGTCTCCGCCGACCTCGCCGCCCTCGTCGACGGGGAGCACACCGCAGCAGCCGCCAGCGCCGCGGCCGGTGAGGCCACCTACCGCCGCTCGCTGGCGCTGATCGTCGGCATCACCGGGCTGGCCCTCCTCCTGGCCGCCGCCATCAGCGTGCTCCTGGGCAAGAGCATCTCCCTGCCCCTGTCCCTCGTCGTCCCGGTGATCGAGGGCCTGGCCGAGGGCCGCCTGGACCAGCGTGCCCGGGTGCTCTCCACCTGCGAGCTGGGGCAGATGGCGGAGGCCACCAACACCTCGATCGAGCGCCTGGCCCACCTCGTGCGCGACGTCAGCGACAACGCCGCCACGCTCTCCTCCTCCTCGGAGGAGCTGACCACCGTCGCCACCCAGCTGTCCTCCGGCGCCCAGCAGTCCTCCGGGCAGTCGCAGCAGGTGGCGGACGCCGCCGAGGAGATCTCGACCAGCATCAGCACCGTCGCCGCCGCCGGTGAGCAGATGACCGCCGCGATCCGGGAGATCGCCTCCTCCACCGCCGACGCCTCCGCCGTGGCCGCCGCGGCCGTCACGAGCGCCGAGACGGCCCGGAGCACCCTGGAGCGGCTCTCCGCCTCCAGCCGGGAGATCGGCCAGGTCGTCGACCTCATCACCACCATCGCCGGGCAGACGAACCTGCTGGCGCTGAACGCCACCATCGAGGCCGCCCGCGCCGGGGAGATGGGCAAGGGCTTCGCCGTCGTCGCCGGCGAGGTCAAGGAGCTCGCCCAGCAGACCGCTCGCGCCACCGAGGACATCACCACGCGGGTGGCCGCGACCCAGTCGGACGCGCACGCCGCCGCTACCGCCATCGCCGACATCACCGACGTCATCGCCCGCATCGACGACCTGCAGGCCACCATCGCCGCCGCCGTCGAGCAGCAGTCGGCGACCACGGCGGAGATGGTGCGCAACGTCACCGAGGTCTCCTCGGGGAGCCAGCAGATCGCCGCCAACGTCAGCGGCATCGCCGCCGCGGCCGAGCAGACGACGGCAGGGGCCGGCCACACCGCGACCACCGCCGGCGAGGTCTCCCACGTGGCCGCCGGCCTCAACCGCCTCGTGTCCACGTTCACCGTGTGACCCCTCGGCACCCGCCTGGCCGGCCCCGGTCGCACCCCGCTCCGCCGGCTGACGGGCGGGGGTCACTGCTCGACCCGGGCACCCAGCTCCCGGGAGATGGACCGCGCGGCCTGCCGCACGGCCGGCACCACGCCCGCCCGCGGCCGCCCGCGGGTGTCGACCAGGCGCCCGGCGGCACCGTCCACGCCGATGGCCCCCACCACCAGCCCACCGCGGTCGCGCACCGGGGCGGCGACCCCCGCCACCCCGGTGGTCAGCTCCTCCACCTCCAGGGCCCAGCCCTGCTCGCGCACCGCGGTCAGCGCCCGCCGCAGCGCCGCCGCGTCGGTGAGGGTGCGCGCGGTCATCGCCGGCAGCCGCCCGCGCAGGCGCACCGGCGCCGAGGCCAGCAGCACCTTGCCCAGGGCGCAGGCGTGCGCGGGCAGGCTGGCCCCGGTGGTCAGCTCCTGGGCGCTGTCGTCGGGGCGGAAGACGTGGTGCACCACCAGGGCGCGCCCCTCCTGCAGCACCGCCAGCCGCACCGACTCGCCCGTGCGCGCCGCCAGGGAGTCCGCCCAGTTCACCGCGTGCGCGCGCAGGTCGTCGGCGCCGGTGCGGGGGCGGCCCAGGTCCGCCAGGGCCGGCGAGGCGCGGTAGTCGCCGTCCTCGTCCTGCACGACGAACCCCACGTCCACGAGGGTGCGCAGGATGCCGTGCGCGGTGGTCTTCGCCAGGCCCAGGGCGTTGCCGACCTCCACCACGCCCAGCCCCCGCCCGGCGCCCGACAGCAGCCGCAGCACCGCCGCGGCCCGCTCGACGGACTGGATCGGCCCGGGCACGCCCGGCTCCGCCCCGCTCGCCGGCCGCCCGCGCTCAGCTGGTGCGGGCCGCCGGGACCGCCGGCTCCTCGGCGGGGCTGTCGGCGTCCACGACCACCCGGATGCGCCCCGAGCGCACGTCGTACACGCCGCCGGCCACGGGCATCCGCGGCGGCAGGAACGGCCAGGAGCGGATGCGCTGCACGTCGTGCACGAGGGTGGCCTCCTGGTCGGCGATCGTGCGGAAGTCGATGCTGCGCGTGTCCACGCCCTGCGCCAGGACCTTCGCGTGCACGTCGGCGTCGGTGTTCTTCGTCATGCCGCAGTCGGTGTGGGCCAGCACGAGCACGCGCTCCACGCCCAGCAGGTACGTCGCCAGCACCAGGGTGCGCAGCACGTCGTCGGTGACGCGGGCGCCCGCGTTGCGCAGGATCTTCGCGTCGCCGGGCACCAGGCCCAGCATCTCCAGCGGGGAGATGCGCGAGTCCATGCACGTCAGCACGGCCAGGCCGGAGCCGGCCACGCCGGGGCGCCCGGGGTCCACGAAGGTCTGCGCGTACACGGCGTTGGCGCTGAGCACGTCGCCGAAGGGGTCACCGGGCCGGGGATCGGGAGTCTGCGTCACGGGCACATTCTCACCACCGCGAGCGGCGCCGCAGCACCGGGCGGCGTACCGTCCCTGGACGTGTCCATCCTCGTCGTCCGTCACGGCCAGACCGCCTGGAGCCTGTCCGGCCAGCACACCGGCGCCACCGACGTGCCGCTGACCGCGGAGGGGGAGGCCCAGGCCCGGGCCCTCGCGCCGGTCCTGGCCGCGCGGCGCACCTGCCTGGTCCTGAGCAGCCCCCGAGCCCGCGCCCGCCGCACCGCCGAGCTCGCCGGCCTGGCCGACGCCGCGCCCCTGCGGCTCGACGACGACCTCGTCGAGTGGGACTACGGCGGCTACGAGGGCCGCACCACCGCGCAGATCTCCGAGGACCTGGGCCGCCCGTGGTCGGTGTGGCACGACGGCGTGGTGCCCGGCGAGACCCCGGGCGAGACGGTCCACCAGGTGGCCGTGCGCGCCCGCGCCGTGCTGGACCGCGCCGCCGCCGCGGTGCGCGAGGCGGGCGGTGACGGGGAGGCGGACGTCGTGCTCGTCGCGCACGGCCACCTCCTGCGGGTCCTGGCGGCCTGCTGGCTGGGCCTGTCGCCGACCGCCGGTGCGCTGCTCGCCCTGGACGCCGGCACGTGGGGCGAGCTCGGCCACGAGCACGGCCGGCCGGTGCTGAAGCGCTGGAACGTGCCCGTCGGGGGCTGACCCGCGCCGGGCGGGGCCCGGCGGGGGAGCGCCGTGCCGCGGCCCCACCCGATCGGCCCGCTCAGGCCGGGTGCCCCGGCTGCCGATGGGACCCCGTGGACACCGCCTGGATCGCGTGGACGACCGTCGTCCTGGTGACCGCGGCCGCCGCGATCGCCCTGGCCGTCGTGGTGCGCCGCCGCGACCGCAGCAGCGCGCGGGCGGCGCGCACCGACGCCCTGACGGGTCTGGGCAACCGCGACGCCCTCGCCGAGCGCGTCGGGCGGCTGCTGGCCGAGGGCGGCGAACCGGGCCTGCTGCTGCTGGACCTGGACGGCTTCCGCGAGATCAACGACACCCTGGGGCACAGCGCCGGCGACGCCCTGCTGCGCCAGGTCGCCGGCGTCCTGGACCGCACCGTCGGGGAGACCGCGCAGGTCACCCGCCTCGGCGGCGACGAGTTCGCCGTCCTGGTGCCCGGCCCCGTGCGCGGGGAGGAGCTGGAGGTGCTCGCCAAACGGGTCCTGGCGGGCCTGTCCATGGGCCGGTTCACCTCCGGGCCGGTCCCGCTGGACGTGCAGGGCAGCATCGGCATCGCGCTGGCCGGTCCCGACGGCTCCTCCGGCGAGGAGCTGCTGCAGCACGCGGACGTCGCCATGTACGCGGCCAAGCGCGCCCGCGCGGGCGTGCTGCGCTACGACCCCGCCCACGACCCGCACTCCACGAACGCGCTGGAGGTGCTCGGCCAGCTGCGCCAGGCGATGGAGGAGGACCAGCTCGTCGTCCACTACCAGCCGAAGGTCTCCGGCGGCGGTGGCGGGCAGCTGCTGGGCTTCGAGGCGCTGGTGCGCTGGCAGCACCCCACCCGCGGGCTGCTGCCCCCGGCGGCGTTCCTGCCGCTGGTGGAGCGCACCCGCCTCATCCACCCCCTGACCCGCTGGGTGCTGCTGACCGCGGTGCGGCAGGCGGCGACGTGGCGCGCGCAGGGCCTGGACACGACGATCTCGGTGAACATCAGCGCCGCGACCCTCGACGAGGGCCTGCTGGGCATGGTGGAGGAGGCCCTGGCGCTGACCCGCTGGCCCGCGCCGCAGCTGGTCCTGGAGATCACCGAGACGGCGATCGTGGTCGACCCCGACGGCGCCCGCCGCGCCGTGCAGCGCCTGCGCGAGCGGGGCGTGCGGGTGTCCGTGGACGACTTCGGCGCCGGCGCGACGAGCCTGGTGCACCTGCGGGGTCTGGCGGTGCACGAGCTGAAGGTGGACCGCCAGTTCGTCACCGAGCTGATGGCGCACCCGGAGGACGAGGTCATCGTCTCCTCGGTCATCGCGCTGGCGCACCGGCTGGGGCTCGTCGTCGTCGCCGAGGGCGTGGAGGACCCGGGAACGGCCGAGCGCCTGCGCGCCATGGGCTGCGACGAGCTGCAGGGCTACCTGTTCGCCCGGCCGCTGCCGGCGGCCGAGGCGCTGCGCTGGGCGCGCGAGGAGTTCGGTGCGCGCACCGGCGGCGACGCGGCCGCGACCGCGGAGCACCCCGCCGGCGAACCCGTCTGACCCGCCCGGGGGGCCCGCGCGCCCACCTTCCCGCCATCCTGGGGGGCGGTCGCGGGAACGGGGGTGCGTGGTGATCGACGGCGACGAGGTCTGGCGGCGCCTGGAGGACGGCGCGGCGGCGCGCAGGGCCCGCGTGCGGGGGCGCAACCCCGCCCTGGTCCTCGTGCGCGCCGCCCACCGCGCCCTGGAGGTGCGGGTGCCGGGGCTGGCGGCCGAGATCGCCTACTACCTGCTGGTGTCCCTGGTGCCGCTGGTGACGATCCTCGGGGCGAACCTGGGCCTGCTGCGCCACCTGCTGGGGCCGGGGACGGTCGAGCAGATGGAGGAACGCGTCGTCGACGCGGTGGAGGCCACCCTGAGCCCGGAGCTGGCGGGGGACGTCGCGGTCCCCTTCGTCCAGCAGCTCCTGCGCGAGGAGCAGGTGGGCGTCGCCCTCACCAGCGTCGCGGTGGCGCTGTGGCTGGGCAGCAGGGTGTTCCGCGCCGCGGTGCGCACGCTCGGCGACGCCTACCGGGTGCGGGAGCGCCGGGGGTTCCTGCAGCTGTGGGGCCTGTCCCTCGTCTTCACGGCCGTGGCGGTCGTCGTCACGACCGCGTTCCTCGCGCTCGCCGTCGTGGGCCCCCTGCTGGGCGGCGGGCAGCAGCTGGCCGACGCCCTCGGTGCCGGTGCGGCGTTCCGCACCGCCTGGTCGCTGGCGCGCTGGCCGGTGCTGGCCGTCGTCGTCACCGCCTTCCTGGCCTGGCTGTACCAGGTGGGGCAGAACGCGGACACCCGCTGGCGGGACGCGCTGCCGGGCGCGGTCCTGGCCACGCTCGGCCTGGTGGTGCTGGCGCTGGGGTTCCGGGCGTACGTGGAGGTGGCCGGGCCGGGCACGCCCGACGTGGACGGCGGGGACGCGGCGGTGCGGGCCGTCGGGCAGTTCCTCGGCACCGCCCTGGCGGCTGCGCTGCTGGGCTGGCTGGCCAGCGTCGTCGTCCTGCTCGGCGGGGTGTTCAACGCCGAGTGGCACGCCGCGCGCCGCTCCTGAACGCGCCGCGCGGGGTTCCGCCGGCCGGTCCCGCGCGCCACGATGGGCCGCGCGGATGCGGCGCCGGACCGCCCGCGAGGAGGTTCCCGTGGCGGGGTCGGGCGAGGGGACGGGCCGGGCGGAGCAGGTGCGGTGCGTCGTCGCCGGCGGTGGCCCGGCCGGCGTGGTGCTCGGTCTGCTCCTGGCGCGCGCCGGGGTGCCGGTGCTGGTCCTGGAGAAGCACGGCGACTTCCTGCGCGACTTCCGCGGCGACACCGTGCACCCCTCGACGCTGCGGCTGCTCGACGAGATCGGGCTGGCGGAGGAGTTCCTGCGCCTGCCGCACGCGCGGGTGCGGCGCGCGACGGCCACCACCGACGACGGCACGTTCGCCGTGGCGGACTTCTCCCGCCTGCCCGGCAGGTTCCCGTTCCTGGCGCTGGTGCCGCAGTGGGATTTCCTGGACCTGCTCGCCTCCCGCGCGCGCCGGTACCCGGGTTTCGAGCTGCGCACGGGCGCGCAGGTCGTGGGGTTGCTGCGCGAGGGGGAGCGGGTGGCCGGCGTTCGGTACCGCTCGAGCGCCGACGGGGCCGAGCACGAGGTGCGGGCGGCGCTGACGGTGGCGGCGGACGGGCGCGGGTCGGTGCTGCGCGAGGCCGCCGGGCTGCCGCTGCGGTCGTTCGGGGTGGGGGTGGACGTGCTGTGGTTCCGGTTGCCGAACCCGCCGGGGGGAGCCGGGCCCTCGACCGGCGTGCGGCTGTCCGCCGGCAGGTTCCTCGTGGTGCTGGACCGCGGTGACTACCTGCAGTGCGCGTACGTCGTGCCCTCCGGCGGGCTGGGCGCGCTGCGGGAGCGGGGGATCGGGGAGTTCCGCGCCGAGCTGGCGCGGCTGGTGCCGCAGCTGGCTCCGGTGGTCGGGGGACTGGCCGGTTTCGGGGACGTCCACGTGCTGCGCGTGCGCATCGACCGGCTGCGGCGCTGGTACCGCGACGGGCTGCTGGTGATCGGCGACGCCGCGCACGCGATGTCACCGGTCGGCGGGGTGGGGGTCAACCTCGCCGTGCAGGACGCGGTGGCCGCGGCCCGCCTGCTGGTGGCGCCGCTGCGGCGCGGGGCGCCCGCGCCCCGGGACCTGGCGCGGGTGCAGCGGCGGCGGTGGGTGCCGGTCGCGGTCACCCAGCTGGCCCAGCGGGTCGCGCACCGGCGGGTGCTGGAGGCGTCGCTGGCGAGGGAGCGCCCGGTGCGCGCACCGCTGGCGCTGCGGCTGCTGCAGCGGGTGCCGGCGCTGCAGGTGCTGCCGGCCGCGGCGATCGGGCTGGGGGTGCTGGCCGAGCACCCGCCCGCGGAAGAGGTGGCACTCGATACGTCAACGATGTATCGTTGACGTATCGAGTGCGGCACCGTGCCGCACCACGACGGAGGTGTCACCCGTGAAGCCCTTCTCCTTCCCCTTCCCCGACGGTCCGCGCCGCGGCGAGCACCGGGGCCACCACCCCGGCCGCGGTCGCGGGCCCTTCGCCCCCGGCCCCGACGGCCGCGCCGCGTTCGGCGGCTTCGGCCCCGGCGGGCCGGGCGGCCCCGGCTGGCCCTTCGGCGGCCCCGGCCCCCGCGGGCGCAGCGGGCCCCGCCGCCCCAAGGGCGACGTGCGCGCCGCCGTCCTCGTGCTGCTGGCCGAGGGGCCCAGCAACGGCTACCGCATCATCGGCGAGGTCGAGCGCCGCAGCGACGGCGCCTGGAAGCCCAGCCCCGGCTCGGTGTACCCGACCCTGCAGCAGCTCCAGGACGAGGGCCTGATCACCGCCGACCCCGCCGACCCCAAGCAGTTCACCCTCACCGAGGCCGGCCGCGCGCTCGTGCAGGACGAGCTGGCCGACGCGCCGCCGCCGTGGGAGAGCGTCGCGGAGCGCCCGTCGCGCGGGGAGTTCCACGACCTCGGCCGGCAGGTGCAGCAGGTCGCCGGGCTCCTGCAGCAGGTGGCGTTCACCGGGCGCCCCGGTGACCTCCGGCGCGCCGGCGACGCGCTGGAGCGCTGCCGCCAGGAGCTGCTGTCGCTGCTCGCCCAGGACCCCCGCCAGGGGCGCGAGGCTCAGGAGGACGCCGGCTGACCCGCCGTCAGCAGCCCCACCGACGGGGTCAGCGCGTGCACCAGCGGGCGGTCGCCCGCGCCGTGCAGGGCCGCCGGCCCGCAGCGGCGCAGCAGGTCCGCGCGCAGCGCCAGGTTCAGCCGCACCGGGTGCGGACCGCTCGCCCCCCGCACCGGCCCGGTGCTCGCCTCCGCGCCCGCGGCGTGGTGGTGCACGTGCTCGGTGATCCACCGGCTGCCCACGGCCACCGCCGGCGCCGTCGTCAGCAGCACCGTCGCGGCCGGGCGCTCCAGCCGCGAGGCCACCGCCCCGGCGGCGGCGGCGAGCAGGCGCTCCGGGTCGCCGCCGTGCGCGGCGGGGACGCGCTCCGGTTCCAGGCCCACCCCGTCGACCAGCGCCACCAGCGGCCGCCAGGACTCCACCAGCTCCAGCAGCGCCCGCGGGGCCCCGGTCGTCCACGCCGGCGCCAGGACGGTGGGCACGCCCGCCGCCGACGCCTCGTCGGCGGCGGCCACCAGCTGCTCCAGGCAGGCGTCCAGCAGGGGCAGGTCGCAGGCCGGCACGGGCAGCACCACGACCGCGCGTTCGATGCGCACGAGCCTCCCGTCCCCGGCGGTGGGGCCCGGCCGGCACCCGTGCCCTTCTCCGCGACCCCTCCCGGCGTGTCTACGGCGTGCCGGCGAGGGCGGTCAAGCCGGGGCGTGGCGCGAGCCCGGGGCGGGCGCCCGGCCACGCGCCCGTCCCGCTCTTGCCGTTGCCGCTGCGTCAACCCCTAGCGTCGGACCGGGAGTTCGGGGAGGCCGCCGTGGAGTGGACGATCCACCAGGTCGCGAGGGCGACGGGCACGACCAGCAGGACGCTGCGGCACTACGCCCACATCGGCCTGCTCGCGCCCAGCCGCGTCGGGGCCGGCGGGTACCGCTACTACGACGACGCGGCGCTGCGCCGCTACCAGCGGATCCTGCTGCTGCGGGACCTGGGGCTGGGGCTGGCCGCGATCGCCGGGGTGCTCGAGGAGCGCACCGACGAGGTGGCCGCGCTGCGCGCCCACGCCGACTCCCTGGAGGAGGAGTCCGCCCGCCTGGCCCGCCTGGCCCGGGCGGTGCGCGAGACGGTGCGCAGGACCGAGCAGGGGGAGGAGCTGGACGTGACGACGAGCTTCGAGGGCTTCGACGCGAGCCGCTACGAGGACGAGGTGGTGCAGCGCTGGGGCCGCGACGCGCACGAGCGCGCGCAGCGGACCTGGCGGGAGCTGGGGGAGGAGGGCCGGGCCGCGCACGGCGCCGAGGCCGACGCGATCGGGCGCGGCCTGGCCGCGGCCGCCGCGCGCGGCGCGGACCCGGGCGAGCGGGAGGTGCAGGACCTCCTGCGCCGGCACCACGCGTGGGTGTCGGAGTTCTGGACCCCCGGCGCCGAGGCGTACCGGGGGTTGACGGCGATGTACGTCGACGACGAGCGCTTCCGCGCCACGTACGAGGCGTACGGGCCCGGCACCGCGGTGCTGCTGCGCGACGCGGCGGAGGTGTTCGCGCAGCGCGAGCTCGGTTGACGGGACCCGCCGCGCAGGGCTCGACCGGGGGGGCCAGCAGGTGGGACCCGCTCGGGGGTTCCGGTCAGGGGCTCCCCGGCCGCACCGGCGGTGCGGCCGGGGAAACCCGGCCGTCACTCGCAGGCGACCGCCTCGCCGACCGTGAGGCCGTGCTGCGCCCGCTCGTCCAACAGCAGGTGCACCAGGTCGCGCGACTCCTGCGCGGCCGGCACGAACACCGTCCCGTCGGGCTGGGCTTCCGTGCGGATCCCCTGCAGCGCCAGCGTCTGCGCCGCGTCCGCGGCCTGCTGCGCGCTCAGGCGGTACCCGCACGGCGGGGCCAGGTCCACCTCGTCGGGGTCGGGCAGCACGTTGTCGGCACCGGCGAACGACAGGGTCGCCCGCTCCAGCGCGCTGCGGGCCGCCGAGGCCGCGGTGGCGTCGGCGATCTCCGCCCGGTGTTCGGCGACCATGCCGAGCGTCGCCCGGGCCGCGGTGACCTGCGTGTCCACGCGCCGCAGGTTCAGCAGCGCGGGGTTCGCCTCCTCCAGCGGGTTCGCCGGCGCGTTGCTGGCCTCCACCAGGATCCCCAGGCTGTGCCGCAGCCCCGCGGTGTTGCGCAGGATGCGTTCCTGGCCGTCACCGGCGCGCTGCGCCACGACGTTCCCGGCCGCGTCGTAGCGGTAGCCGTAGATCCCGGTGGAGTTCCCGCCGGCCGCCACCGCCGGCAGCACGTGCTCCTCGGTGAGCTGCTGCGACAGGTCGTGCACCCGCGCGTCGACGTTCCGGTTGCGCGGCCACAGCGCGATCAGGTCGCGGTCGTAGGTTCCCGGCGTGGGGCCGTACTCGTGCAGGTCGTGCAGGACGTCGGGGCGCAGGTCGCGCTGCAGCTGCGCGAGGACCTGCGCCTCCGCGGTCTCCAGCCGCAGGTGGTCGCGGTTGACGTCCAGGCCCTGGGAGTTCTCCCGCGTACCCGCCGCCACCCCGTCGGGGTTGACGGTCGGCACGAACAGCACCGTCGTGCTCCGCAGGAACTCCGCCGTGGCCGGGTCCGTGGTGGCTGCCAGGTCGCGAGCCAGGGACAGGCAGGCCTCGCGGCCGCTGGGCTCGTCGCCGTGCTGGGTGCAGCTGAACAGCACCGAGCTGCCGAAGGCGATCGCCTCGGCGGACGCCGGTGCGGGGTCGCCCACGGCGACCAGCTGCAGCGGCCGGTCCTGAGCGGTGCGGCCGACCTCGGTGACGCTCAGGCGCTCGCTGGCGGCGTCCAGCGCCTGCAGGAACTGCTGCTCCTGCTCCAGCGTCGTCCAGGTCGCGCCGCCGGAGAGCTCGAAACCGGTGCGCAGGCCGCCGGCCACCGGTGGGCCCGGGAGCTGGCCGGTGCCGGCGTCCGGTGCGGCCACGGCGCCGGCGCCGGAGGCCAGCCCGGCGAAGCCGGTGAGGGCGAGGGTCCCGGCGAGCGCGAGGCCGAGGACGCGCGGGCGGCGCTGAGCGCGCGGGGGGCGGGTCGAGGTGAGCAAGGCGACTCCAGAGGTCGTTCCCTGTGGGAATGCTGTGGCTGGGACATGCGACCACCTGGTGGTGCACCGGCACAAGAGCTGGAGGCGGGGAACTGTCGATCCACCGGCGCGACATCCGCCCGTCACCCACCCGCCCCCCGGCGTCGCCCCCCGTGTCGATGGCCGGGTGCAGGGTGGGTCCATGACCTGGACGCCCGTCGCGGAGGCCGTCGCCGAGGAACTGTCCGGCAGGGCCGGGTACGACCCCGGTTTCCTGGCGCCCGGGCCCCTGGTGCCGGTGCCGCTGCCCGTGGACGGCACCGAGGTGGTCGTGCTGCCCTACACGCACTTCTCGGTGGTGCTGCGCCCGGACCGGCGCCTGGCGGCGGCCACCGTCGTCGCCGTCGACGGGGCGGCGCTGCGCGACGTGGACCGCGACGGCGAGGACTGGTTCCTCGACCCCCGCGTCGGCCCCGACGCGCAGGCCGGCGCGCAGCTCTACGCCCGCAACGACTTCGACCGCGGGCACCTCGTGCGCCGCCGCGACCCCGTGTGGGGTTCGCCGGCCGAGGCGCGGCGGGCGAACTCCGACACCTTCAGCTACGCCAACGCCGCCCCGCAGGCGTCCGGTTTCAACCAGTCGCTGGAGCTGTGGCTGGGCCTGGAGGACCACGTCCTGGCCCACGCCCGCGAGCACGACGCCCGTCTCGTCGTCGTCACCGGTCCGGTGTTCGCCGACGACGACCCCGAGTACCGCGGCGTGCGGGTGCCGCGGCGCTTCTTCAAGGTCGCCGGCCACCTGCTGGACGACGGCCCGGGCGGCCCGGCCCTGGCCTCGGCGGGTTTCGTCCTGGACCAGACGCCCCTCGTGGAGGAGGTGCTGCGCTCGGAGGCGCGCGCGCAGGACGCCCCGGAGCTGGGCGCCTTCCGCACCTTCCAGGTGCCCGTGGCCGACGTCGCCGAGCTGACCGCCCTGGACCTGGGGCCGCTCGTGGCCGCCGACCGCATGCCCGCCCTCGTGCCCGCCGCCGCGGCCGAGGGCGACGGCGTGCCGATGTGGCGGCCCGTCACCGCGCCGGGGGAGCTGCTGCTCTGAGCCCGCCGCCGCGGCGCACGTGCGGGCCTCAGCGGGGCACGGGCACCGGTTCGGGGAGCTTGCCGGTGCGCTCGGCCCCCGAGGAGGTGCCCCGCAGTCGGCGCCGCACCCACGGCAGCAGGTGCACCCTGCCCCAGCGCAGGTCCGCGGCCAGCGCCTCGCGCCGCGGCACCGGCACGGCGACCGGCAGCGGGGTGCGGTAGTCGCGCTCCGCGGCGCTCAGGCCGGCCGGCACCGGCCGGCCCAGCGCGTCCAGGGCCGCCAGCGCCGCGCGCCGGTGGCCCTCGGCGGTCATGTGGATGCGGTCCTCGCCCCAGCACCGGCGGTCCGCCACCGCCCGCAGGCCCCACAGGTCCAGCACCGCGCAGCCGTGCCGCTGCGCGATCGACCACACGTGCGCGTTGAGGACCCCCACGGCGCCGCGGGTGCGCCGCAGCAGCGGAGCGGCCGCCGGGTCGGTGCCGGTGGCGAGCAGGACGGCGGCGCCGCCGGCGCGCAACCGCCGCACCGCGTCCTCCAGCACATCCGCCAGCGCGTCCGGGTCCGCCCGCGGGCGCAGCAGGTCGTTGCCGCCGCCCACGACGCTGACCAGGTCCGGGACCAGCTCCAGCGCCCGCGGCACCTGCTCGGCCACGATGCGCGGCAGCAGCCGCCCGCGCACCGCGAGGTTCGCGTACTCCACGACCGTCCCGTCGGCCTCGCCCGCCGCGGCCAGGTGCTCGGCCAGGCGGTCCGCCCAGCCCCGGTACCCGCCACCGGGGCGCACGTCGACCATGCCCTCGGTGAAGGAGTCCCCGAGAGCCACGTACCGGTAGGTGCCCACGGGCACCATGCTGCCCCGCCGGGCGCTGGACGCACCACGGCCTCCCCGCGGGTGCGCGGGGAGGCCGTGGTGGGTGGGCTGCGGGTGCGCAGCCGGGTGGTTCAGGCCTTCGCGACCTGCACGACCGCCCACGACAGCGGCGGCAGCACCACGGTGGCCAGGCCGTCGACGACCGAGACGTCCTGCAGGGGGCGCAGGCCGACCTGGTCGTGCGAACCGGTCGCGTTGGTGGTGTGCCGGTCCTGGCCCTCCGTGGCGGCCAGCACCTTGGCGTTGACGACCTTCGAGACGTCGAAGCCGCGCAGGGAGACCTCCACGGACGCGCTCTCGGACTGGTCGCGGTTGGCCAGGAACAGCGACACGGTGGAGGTGTCGTCGTTCCAGGTCGCGCTGGCGTCCACGACGTCGACGTCGCCGAACTTGTCGGTCTCGTACTTGTCGGACGTCGTCGCGACCCGCAGCACGTCGCCGGTGGCCAGGTGGCGCATCTGCTCGAACGGGTGGGCGATGGTCTGCTTCCACGCCTCCCCGCCCGCCTCGCTGCGCAGCAGGCCGATGACGTTGACCAGCTGCGCCTGCGCGCCGATGGTGACCCGGTCGGCGTGGCGCAGCAGCGAATTCAGCAGCGTGCCGACGACGACGGCGTCGGTGATGGAGTACTCGTCCTCGATGACGCGCGGGGCGACGTCCCAGGGCTGCACGCCGGGGGCGTGGTGGGGGCGCGACTGGTACCAGACGTTCCACTCGTCGAAGGAGATGTTGATGCGCTTGTTGTGCTTGCCCTTGGCGCGCACCGCGTCGGCGGTGGCGACGACCTGGTCGATGAACAGGTCCATGTCGACCGCGGAGGCGAGGAAGCTGGCGGCGTCGCCGTCCTTCTCCTCGTAGTAGGCGTGGCAGGAGATGTAGTCGACCGCGTGGTACGAGAGGTCCAGGACGGTGGACTCCCACTCGCCGAACGTCGGCATCGAGCGGCTGGAGGAGCCGACGGCCACCAGTTCGATGTCCGGGTCGATGGAGCGCATCGCCATGCCGGTCTCGGCGGCCAGGCGGCCGTACTCGTGCGCCGTCTTGTGGCCGGTCTGCCAGGGCCCGTCCAGCTCGTTGCCCAGGCACCACAGCTTGATGTCCAGCGGGTCCTTGGTGCCGTGCGCGACGCGCAGGTCGGAGTACTTCGTGCCGGAGTTCAGGTTCGTGTACTCCAGCAGGTTGCAGGCGTCCTGCAGCCCGCGGGTGCCGAGGTTGACGGCCATCATCGTCTCGGTGCCGACCTTGCGGGCCCAGGAGTCGAACTCGGCCAGGCCGAACTGGTTCGTCTCGACCGAGCGCCACGCGCGGTCGATGCGCCGGGGGCGCTCCTCGCGCGGGCCGACGGAGTCCTCCCACTCGAAGCCGGAGACGAAGTTGCCGCCGGGGTAGCGCACGACGGTCGGGGCGAGCTGCTTCGTCAGCTCCAGGACGTCGCCGCGCAGGCCGTCCTCGTCGGCGGTGGGGTGGTCCGGCTCGAAGATGCCGGTGTACACGCAGCGGCCCATGTGTTCCACGAAGGAGCCGAACAGGCGGTGCGGGACGGGGCCGACCGTGAAAGCGGGGTCGAGGGTGAGGCGGGCGTTGCGCACGGGGGTCCTTCCTGAGGGGGCTGGGGGAGGGGTCAGCGGCCGCCGAGGCCGGTGGTGGCGACCCCGCGGATGATCTGGCGCTGGAACAGCATGAACACGATGATCAGCGGCAGGCCGGCCAGCAGCGCCGAGGCCATGACCTGCGCGTAGCGCACGCCGAAGCTGGACTGCACCTGCACCAGCCCGACGGGCAGCGTCATGAGGTCAGGGTTCGACGTGATGATGAACGGCCACAGGAAGTTGTTCCAGGCGCTGATGAAGATGAAGATGCCCACGGCGGCGAGGATGGACCGCGACAGCGGCAGGACGACCTGCCAGAAGATGCGGAACGAGCCGGCGCCGTCGACCCGAGCGGCCTCCTCCAGCTCCTTCGGGATCCCGTCGAAGAAGCTCTTCAGGATGAAGACCATCGTCGGCACGGCCAGCTGCGGCAGGATGATGCCCCAGTAGGTGTCGGCCAGGCCCATCGCGAGGACCTCGCGGTACAGCGGGACGATGAGGATCTGCGGGGGGATCATGATCCCGGCGATCGTCAGGGCGAACAGCAGCCCCTTGCCGCGGAAGTTGCACCGAGAGAACCCGTAGGCGGCCAGCGCCGAGATGACCAGCGTCAGCGCCGTGACGACGATGGCGACGAGGGTCGAGTTGACGAACCACCGGATGAGGTTGTCGTTGCTCAGCACGGACTCGTAGGCGGTCCCGGTGTACCCGGCGTCGGGCACGAGCTGCAGCGGGACGTCCGTCGTCTCACCCTCCGGCTTCAGGGACGTGATGAGCGCCCACGCCAGCGGCGCCAGCCACAGCACCGCCACGACGACCAGCGCGGTGACGACGAGGGCGCGGCCCATCGGCGAGTACTGGCGCACCTTGGCTCCGCTGCGCGAGGTGGCCGTTGCCGCTTCGGCCCGGGGGATGGTCGGGGTGCTCATGCTGCGGTCCTTCCCCGGCGGCGGCTCAGGGCGAACTGCCCGAGCGAGACGACGATGATGAGGGCGAAGAAGACGTAGGAGATCGCCGAGGCGTAGCCGAGGCGGTAGTTCACGAACCCGGTGTCGTACACGTACTGCAGGATCGGCGCAGCCGCGCCGCCCGGTCCGCCGGAGCCGTTGAACAGGATGTACGCCTGGTCGAAGACCTTCAGCGAGGCGAGGATCTGCAGGACGATCACCAGGCCGGTCGTCCCCTTCAGCAGGGGCAGGGTGATCGACAGCGTCCGCCGCCAGCCGCCCGCACCGTCCAGGGCGGCGGCCTCGTACACGGACTCGGGGATGGCCTGCAGGGCCGCCAGGTACAGCAGGAAGTTGAAGCCGACGGTCCACCACACGGTGATGAGGACGACCGAGGTCAGCGCGACGCTCTCGTCGCTCAGCCAGCCGACCTTGGGCAGCCCGACGAAGTCCAGGATCCCGTTGATGAAGCCGAAGTCGCCCTGCATCAGCCAGTTCCAGATCAGGACGACCGTGGACACGGGCAGCAGGTAGGGGGCGAAGAAGGAGAAGCGCCAGAACCACTGGCCCTTGACACCGGTGTGCACCAGCAGCGCCATCACCAGCGACACCAGGATCAGCGGGACCGTGGAGAGCACGGTGAACAGCAGGGTGTGCCCGAGGGTGCGCCACACCTGGGCGTCACCGAAGAGCTCGGCGTAGTTGTCGAGGCCCACGAACGTGGTCGGGGCGCCGGCGAGGCTGACGTTGAAGAAGCTCATCCCCAGCCCGTACAGGACCGGGAAGATGGTGAAGGCCGCGTACACGACCAGGAAGGGCAGGACGAACCAGAACCCACCGGGGTTCGTCGTCAGGGACGGGGTCTTGCGCCGGGGCTGCGTCGCCCCGGGCGGCGGCACGACGGTGGCGCCGCTCGCGGTGGTGGCCATGGAGTACCTCTGTCGTCGAGGGCCGGCTCAGACCGGGCTGGGGATGGCGAGCTGCTGGTCGAGCCAGGTCACCAGGTTCTCGGTGGCCTGCTCGGGCGTCTGGGCGCGGGTGGAGACGCCGAGGATCTGCTGCCCGCCGTAGGACATGAGCTGCGAGCCGGACCCGGAGAAGTACGCGGCCGGGTCGTACTCGACGAACTCGGCGGCCTCGGCGTAGTTCGACTGCGGTTCCAGCTCCAGGAACGCCGGGCTCTCCGAGACGGCCGACAGTGCGGGGATGTGCCCGCCGCCGGCCCACGAGAGGCTGTTGCGCAGCATGGAGGCGGCCATGTCGTAGGCAGCCGCGCGACGCTCCGGGTCGACCGAGAGCTGTCGGGGCAGGACGAAGCTGTGGCTGTCCGCGCGGATCAGGGGAGCGTCCCCGAACAGCGCTGGGAAGGGGACCATCGTGAACGGGATCCCCGCGGTCTCGGCGGTGATGAGCTCCCAGGGGCCCAGGACGAACAGCCCCGCCTGCTGGCTGGCGAACACCGCCGGGGCGGCCGGGCCGTCCAGCGTCTGCGAGCAGATCGTCCCGTCCGTCATGTCCCGGATGAAGGAGAACGCCGCGGTCATCGCGTCGCGGTCCACCTGCGCGGGGCCGCCGTCGGGCAGCTCCATCACCCCGCCGAGCTGGCGGAACACGGACCAGAACATCATCCAGCTGGCGAGGCCGTCGGCCGCGGCCCAGGAGATCCCCGTGGAGCCGGTCACCTCGGCGAGGCGGCGGCCGGCGTCGAAGAACTGCTCGGCGGAGGTGATCGGGGCGAGCCGGCCGTCGGTGCCCATCAGGCCCGCCTGCTCGCACAGGTCGGTGTTCACGTAGAGCACCATCGGGTGCGTGTCCAGGGGCAGCGCGTACAGCTGCCCGTCGAACTGCGCGTTCTCCCACACCCGGCTCGGGAACTGGTCCGGCGTGATCCCGCGGGCCGCGAGCTCGTCGAGGTCGAACGGGTCTAGCAGGTGGGCCGCGAAGGGGCCCAGGCGCGAGACGTGCATCGTCGCCAGGTCCGGGGCGCGGCCGCCGGCGCAGGCCATCGCGAGCTTGGTGTAGTACGGGGAGCCCCACATGAGGGTGGTGTCCGTGACGGTCACCTCCGGCGCTTCCTCGCGGTAGCTGTTGACGAGCTCGACCATCCGCTCACCGTCGCCGCCGGTGAAGAAGTTCCAGTAGGCCACCTGCGTGCCCGAGCCGCTGCCCGTGACGGGTGTGGCGCACGAGGCGAGCCCCGTGGCGCCCACCCCTGCTGCGGCCGCACCCGCTGCGCGCAGGACTGTCCTGCGTGAGGGGGTAGTGCGGGTCATCGTCGACCTCCCATGCTTCCTTGCAACGTTGGAAGAACCAAACACCTTCGAACCGCGGTGCGTCAAGCGGGTCCGGCGGAGCGGTGCCGCGGTCGGAGGGATCGGTGCCATGATGCGGTCCATGCCAGCGACCCGAGCGACGACGCTCAAGGACGTCGCCGCAGCGGCCGGCGTCTCGATCAAGACGGTCTCCAACGTCGTCAACGACCACCCGCACGTGCGCCCGGAGATGCGCGAGCGGGTCCGCGCCTTCATCGAGCAGCTGGACTACCGCCCCAACGGGATGGGACGGCAGCTGCGCCAGGGCCGCAGCGGCCTGATCGCGCTGGCCATCCCGCACGTCACCAGCCCCTACTACGGCGAGCTCACCAGCGCCCTCGTCGACGCCGCCCGCAGGCGCGGGCTGACCCTGCTGGTCGAGCAGACCGACGCCGACCCCGACCGCGAGCGCCGGGCCGCCGAGGGGTCCGGGGTGCGCATGGTCGACGGGCTGGTCTTCGTGCCCCTGAACATCCCCACCGGGGTGCTCGCCGGGCGGCGCGACCGCACCCCCGCGGTGCTCATCGGGGAGAACGGCGAGGGGGCCGGCGCTGACCGCGTCACCATCGACTCCACCGCCATCGGGGACCTGGCCACCACCCACCTGCTCCAGCGCGGCCGGCGGCGCGTCGCGTTCCTCGGCGACAAGGACGCGGAGCGCTCACCGGTGCTCGCTCAGCGCGTCGCCGGCTACCGCAGGGCGCTGCAGCGGGCCGGGATCGAGGTCGACCCGCAGCTGCTGCGGCCGACCCCCGAGTGGGAGCGCGGGCACGGCCACGACGCCGCGGTGGAGCTGCTGACCGCCCGCCCGGACGTCGACGCGATCTTCGCCGCCAACGACCTGCTCGCCTTCGGCGCCCTGCACGCCCTGCGCCGCCTGGGACGCCGCGTGCCCGAGGACGTCATGGTCGTCGGCGTCGACGACGTCGAGGAGTCGCGCTTCTGCGCGCCCACCCTCACCACCGTCGCCATCGACCGCACCTCCGTGGCCGAGCAGGCCCTGGCGCTGCTGGCCGAGCGGCTCGACGGCCTGGACGTCCCGCCGCGGGTCCTCACCGCCGAGCACCGCCTCGTGGTGCGGGAGAGCACCGGAGGGTGACGCCCCGCCCGGCGTCGGGCAGGATCGCGGCGTGCGAGCCGTGCAGATCACCGCCACCGGCGGCCCGGAGGTCCTCACCCTCGTCGAGGTGCCGGAGCCGGAGCCGGGCCCCGGTCAGGTGCTCGTGGCCGTGGAGGCCGCGGGCGTGAACTTCATCGACACCTACCGCCGCGGCGGGGTGTACCCGCTCGACCTGCCCGCCGTGCTGGGCAGCGAGGGCGCCGGCCGCGTCGTGCGCGCCGGCGAGGGCGTCGAGGGGTTCGCCCCCGGCGACCTCGTGGCGTGGAAGGAGGGGACCGGCAGCTACGCCGAGCGGGTCCTGGTCGCCGCCGACGAGCTGGTCCCCGTGCCCGCCGGCGTCGACGCGCGCACCGCGGCGGCCGTCCTGCTGCAGGGGCTGACCGCGCACTACCTGGTCACCGACACCTTCCGCGTCACCGCCGGCACGTGGGCGCTCGTGCACGCCGCCGCCGGCGGGGTGGGGCTGCTGCTGACGCAGCTGGTGCGGCTGCGCGGCGGGCGGGTGCTCGCCACCACCTCCACCGAGGAGAAGGCCGAGCTGGCCCGCGCCGCAGGCGCCGAGGAGGTCGTGCGCTACGCCGACGCCGCCCGGCGCGCCCGCGAGCTGACCGGCGGCCGCGGCGTCGACGTCGTCTACGACGGCGTCGGGAAGGACACCTTCGACGCGTCGCTGAGCGCGCTGCGCCCGCGCGGCCTGCTCGCCGTCTACGGCGGCTCGTCCGGGCAGGTGCCACCGTTCGACGTGCAGCGCCTCAACGCCGCCGGCTCGCTGTTCCTGACCCGGCCCACGCTGGCCTCGTACACGCAGGACCGCACCGAGCTGCTGGCGCGCACCGACGAGCTGTTCGGCTGGGTCGCGGACGGGCTCCTGGACGTGCGGATCGGCGGCACCCACCCGCTGGAGCAGGCCCGCCGAGCCCACGAGGACCTCCAGGCCAGGCGCACCACGGGCAAGCTCCTGCTGGTGCCCTGAGCGGGACGTGCCCGCCCGGGGCCCTCAGCCGCGGCCGGAGAGCACGCAGAACTCGTTGCCCTCCGGGTCCGCCAGCACGACCCAGCTCACCCGGCGGTGCTGACCGACGTCCACCGGGCGCGCCCCGGCCTCCCGCGCCGCCAGCACCACGCGGTCCTGACCCGGCGGCGGGGAGGTCGGGCGCACGTCCAGGTGCCAGCGGTTCTTCACCGCGTGCGGGGAGGTGGTGCGCACGAACTCCAGGTAGGGACCGGTGCGGCCGTCGCGCAGCGCCGCGGCCGCCGGGTCCGAGCGCACGACGTCCCAGCCGCTCAGCGGGGCCCAGAACGCCGCCAGCGCCTGCGGGCGCAGCGCCTGCACGACGATCGCCGCGACCCGTCCGCACCCCTCGTACTGCGGGCGCGGGTCCAGCACGCAGAACTCGTTGCCCTCGGGGTCGGCGAGCACCACCCACGGCGCGTCGCCCTGCCCGACGTCGGCGCGCCGGGCGCCGGCGTCCAGCAGGAACTGCACCGTCTGGCGCTGGTCGGCCGGGGAGGAGGTGTCCAGGTCCAGGTGGACGCGGTTGGGCCCCCGCTTGGGCTCGCGCACCGGCACGAAGACCAGCGGCACCCCCGGCTCGCCCTCCGGGGGGTCCACGTCCACCTCCTCGGCGTCGGCGTAGCCCGGGCGCCAGTCCAGCGCCCGCGCCCACCAGCGCGCCAGGGAACCGGGGTCGGCCGCGTCGACCGTCACCGAGGCCAGCCGCGACCCCGCCCCCGGTGCGACCGGCCGACCGGGGACCACGGGGCTACTGCCCGCGGCCGGTCTGCTGCTGCAGCTCGTCGATGAGCTCGGACGCCCGCGCCTTCGTCAGGTCCTCGGGCAGGTCGCGGCCGGCCTCGCGGGCGAGGGTCTGCAGGTAGCTCTTCTGCGGGCCGGTCATCGGCTCGTCGCCGGTGACCCAGGTCTCCGGGTCCTTCTCGGCGCTCTGCGCGGGGTCGGGGGTCTGCTGCTCACCGGTGTTCTCGCTCACGGGGCCGACGCTACGACCCGGGTGCGACACGCGCCCGGCGAGCGGCGCGGGCCGGTCCGCGGGGGTGGAGCCACCCGATCGGATCAGCGGATCCCCTGGTCCGGCACCCTTCCGGGTGACTACCCTCACCCCTCGGCGACGAATCCTCACCATCGGGTGACGGGCCGTCGGGGGGAACCGCACCACCGGGGGAAGCACCGTGAACGAGCGCACAGCCACGCCCACCGTCAGCACGCCCACCGTCAGCAGGCAGGAGTGGGCCGACGCCGCCAAGGGGGTCAGCGTCGCCCTCGTCGTGCTGGGGCACGTCACCTGGTTCCACTTCCTGCCCGTCGCCGAGGACGCCTGGCCGGGCGCCTCCGGGGCCCAGTGGCTGTGGTCCATGTTCAACGAGGTGCTGCGGCCCGTACGGATGCCGCTCTTCTTCGTCGTGGCCGGCTACTTCGCCGCGCGCGCCCTGCAGCGGCCGTGGCGGCTCGTGCTGCGCCCGCGCGTGGCGACCTTCGCCCACCTGCACGTGCTGTGGCTGGTCCTCTGGGTGCTGGCGGGGCTGGCCGCCGGCGCGCTGGCCGGGGGCGGTCTGGCGTCCGGCGGGCTCGGGCTCGTGGCGCCCACCGACCCCGGCGGCCTGCTCGCGGCCGGCGCTGCGGGCGGGGTGGGTCCGTGGTTCCTGTACGCCCTCGCGCTGTACTTCACGATCGGCAAGCTGACCGCCCGGCTGCCGCGCCCCCTCGTCGTCGGGGCGGCGGCGGCCGTGGCGCTGGCCTCGTTCGCGCAGTGGCTGCCGGCCCCCTGGGAGACGGAGTCGGTGCAGCAGAACGCGGTGTGGTACTTCCTCGGCGCCTCCTGCGCCGGCCCGCTGCGCGTGCTGGCCGCCCGCCCGCGGCCGCTGTGGGCCGCCGCCGCCGCCGCCGGCCTCCTCGGCGCGGGCGTCGCGCTGTGGCGGCTGGACCTCGGCCTCGTGGCCACGGCCGTCGCCGAGCTGCCGCTGCGGCTGCTGGCCGTCACCGCGGGCGTCCTCCTGGCCGTGCAGCTGGTCCGCTCCGTGCCGTGGCTGGCCGCCCCGTGGGTGCGCCTGGGGCGTCGCACCCTGCCGGTGTACGTGCTGCACCCGGTGCTCCTGTTCGCGCTGCACCCGCTCCTGCTCGCCCTGGACGAGCGGCTGCTGGCCGCCCTGCCGGGGCCGCTGTCGCAGGCGGCCGCCCTGCTGTACCCGCCGCTGCTCAGCGCGGTCCTCGTCCTGGCGGCGGTGGGGGTGCACGCGCTGCTGCAGCGCGCCGGCGCGTCGTGGCTGTTCGCCCTGCCGGGCTCGCCCGTGCGCACCGCACCGCTGCCCCCCGGTCCCGCGCCCGCGACGCTCCCCGCGCCCTCGACGTCCTCGGCGACCGAACCCACCCGCTAGCCCGCCCGGTGGTCCCACCCGGTGGGACCCGCACCGCGCCCTAGGATCGGGTCATGACCCACGTCCTGTCCGCGGTGGCCTGGCCCTACGCCAACGGCCCCCGCCACATCGGCCACGTCGCCGGCTTCGGCGTCCCCTCCGACGTGTTCAGCCGGTACATGCGGATGGCGGGTCACGACGTCCTCATGGTCTCCGGCACCGACGAGCACGGCACGCCGATCCTCGTGCAGGCCGAGCAGGAGGGCGTGAGCCCGCAGGAGCTGGCGGACCGCTACAACCGCGTCATCGCCGAGGACCTGCACGGCCTGGGCCTGTCCTACGACCTGTTCACCCGCACCACCACGCGCAACCACTACGCGGTCGTGCAGGAGATGTTCCGCACCGTGCACCGCAACGGGTACATGGTCGCGAAGAAGGGCATGGGGGCCATCTCCCCGTCCACGGGACGCACCCTGCCGGACCGCTACGTGGAGGGCACCTGCCCGATCTGCGGCTTCGACGGCGCCCGCGGCGACCAGTGCGACAACTGCGGCAACCAGCTCGACGCCATCGAGCTGAAGAACCCCCGCAGCCGCATCAACGGCGAGACGCCCGTCTTCACCGAGACGGAGCACTTCTACCTGGACCTGCCGGCGCTGGCCGACGCGCTGGGCTCCTGGCTGCAGACGCGCGCGGAGGCGGGGCGCTGGCGGCCCAACGTGCTGAAGTTCTCGCAGAACCTGCTGGAGGACCTCAAGCCGCGGGCGATGACCCGCGACATCGACTGGGGCATCCCGGTGCCGCTGGCCGGGTGGGAGGACAACCCCGCCAAGCGGCTGTACGTGTGGTTCGACGCCGTCATCGGCTACCTGTCGGCGTCGGTGGAGTGGGCCCGCCGCTCCGGCGACCCCGACGCCTGGCGCGCCTGGTGGACCGACCCGTCCGCCGAGTCGTACTACTTCATGGGCAAGGACAACATCACCTTCCACTCCCAGATCTGGCCGGCCGAGCTGCTCGCCTACGACGGGAAGGGCGCGAAGGGCGGCGAGCCCGGCCCGTTCGGCGCGCTGAACCTGCCCAGCGAGGTGGTGGCCAGCGAGTTCCTCACCATGGAGGGCAAGCAGTTCTCCTCCAGCCGCGGCGTCGTCATCTACGTGCGCGACGTCCTGGCCCGCTACCAGCCGGACGCGTTGCGCTACTTCATCTCCGCGGCCGGGCCGGAGAACAACGACTCGGACTTCACCTGGCAGGAGTTCGCCACCCGGACCAACTCCGAACTGGTCGCCGGGTGGGGCAACCTCGTCAACCGCACGGCCAGCCTGATCGCCAAGAACGTCGGCTCGATCCCGGAGGCGGGCGAGCGCACCGACGCCGACCGGCGCGTGCTGGAGACGACCGGCAGGGCGTTCACCACGGTCGGCGGTCTCATCGAGGCCCACCGCCAGCGCGCCGCCATCGGCGAGGCGATGCGCGCGGTCGGCGAGGTGAACAAGTACCTCACCGAGCAGGAGCCCTGGAAGATCAAGAACTCCGACCCGGAGCGGATGCGCTCGGTGCTGCACGTGACGGCGCAGGCGGTCTCGGACTGCCGCACGCTGCTCTCGCCGTTCCTGCCGCACTCGGCGCAGGCGGTGCACGAGGCCCTCGGCGGCACCGGCACCGTCTCGCCGATGCCGGAGCTGCGCGAGGTCACCGACCTCGACGACGCCTCGCGCTCGTACCCGGTCCTGACCGGCGACTACCGCCGCGGCGAGACGCTGCCGGGCTGGGGTTCGGTGCGCGTGGTGCCCGGCACGCCCGTGGCGCCGCCGAAGCCGGTCTTCACCAAGCTCGACGTCGACGCGGTGGTCGAGGAGGAGCACCGTCGGCTGCGGGGCGAGGACCCCGAGGCCGGGTGAGCCCGCGCGAGGGCTCGCGGCCGCCGGCGCCGGAACCGCTGCCGGTGCCGGTGGCCGACAACCACACCCACCTGGACCTCGAGGCGTCCGAGGCGGAGGTCGCCGCGCTGCTGGCGGCCGCCGCCGAGGCGGGCGTGCCGCGCTCGGTGCAGATCGGCTGCGACCTGCCCGCGGCCCGCTGGACCGTCGAGGCCGTCGAGCGGCACCCGCAACTGCTGGGCGGGGTGGCGATCCACCCCAACGAGGTGCCGGGCCTGGTCGAGCGCGGTGAGCTGGAGGCGGCGCTGGCCGAGGTCCGGTCGCTGGCCCACCACCCGCGCGTGCGGGTGGTGGGCGAGACGGGGCTGGACTTCTTCCGCACGCCGCCGGAGCAGTGGCACCTGCAGGAGGAGTCCTTCCGCGCCCACATCGCCCTGGCCAAGGAGCTGGGCCTGGCGCTGCAGATCCACGACCGCGACGCCCACGACGCGGTCCTGCGCGTGCTGGCCGAGGAGGGCGCGCCGGAGCGCACGGTCTTCCACTGCTTCTCCGGGGACGCGGCGATGGCGCGCGCGTGCGCCGAGGCCGGCTACTACCTCTCCTTCGCCGGGACGGTGACCTTCAAGAACGCCGGGGGGCTGCGCGAGGCGCTGCGCGCAGCCCCCCGCGAGCGGATCATGGTGGAGACCGACGCCCCGTACCTGACGCCGGTGCCGCACCGGGGCCGGCCCAACGCCGGCTACCTCGTCCCGCTCACCGTGCGGGCGATGGCCGAGGTGCTGGGTGCGGACCTGGAGCAGCTGTGCGCGCAGCTCGCCGCCACCACGGAGGACGTCTACGGCCCCTGGTGAGCTGCGTCACCCCCCGGCGCGCCGGGGGGTGCAGCACCCGCCCGGCGGATCCGCTCCGGAAGTGGTGCCGCGCAGCGGTTCCGCTCAGTGATCACGCTCCGTCCACCACCCGGCCCAACGTGATCACTCATCGTGACCGCGCTCCAGGGATCACGGGAACTTGTCGAAACGATGTCGGCGCGGTTACGGTCCCGCGCAGTCGGCCGGATCGAGCAGGCCGGGCGCCACGACCGACGTGGGGGACGGGGGTCCCCCTCACACCGGCCCGCGCCCGCGCTCGTGCCCGGGAAGCACGTCGAAGGATCCCTCGTGCAGTTGCGCAACCTCCTCCCCGCCTCGTCCCGCACGCTCCGCCTCGCCGCCGGGGGCACCGCCCTCGTCGCGGTCCTGGGCGGCACGGTGGCCTTCACCGCCCTCGACAAGGACGTCACCCTCGACGCCGACGGCGCCCGCACCGAGCTGAGCGTCTTCGGCGGCACCGTCGCCGACGTGCTGGAGTCCGAGGGCGTGGAGATCGGCCCCCACGACATCGTCGCCCCCGCCGTCGGCACCGAGGTGAGCGACGGCACCGACATCGTCGTGCGCTACGGCCGGCAGCTGACCCTCACGGTGGACGGCGAGCAGCAGACCTACTGGACCACCGCCCGCACCGTCGACGAGGCGCTCGCCGACCTCGACGTGCGCGCCGAGGGAGCCAAGCTGTCCGCCTCCCGCTCGCAGGCCCTGGGCCGCGACGGCCTGTCCCTGGACGTGGTCACCCCCAAGGCCGCCGTCGTCGTCGCCGACGGGCAGGAGCGCCCGGTGACCACCACCGCCACCGACGTCGCCGCCCTGCTCGCCGAGACCGGCGTGCAGGTGCGCGAGGGCGACGAGGTCTCCGTGGACACCGCGGCGCGCGTCACCCCCGACCTGCGCGTGCAGGTCGTGCGGGTGGACCGCTCGCAGAGCACCGAGCAGGTCGCGATCGCCCACGGCAGCCGCACCGAGCGCACCGACGCCCTGTACGAGGGCGAGCGGGAGGTCGTCACGGGGGGCGTCGACGGCTCCAAGACCGTCACCTTCGACGACGTCTTCCGCGACGGCGTGCGCGTCGCGCACGACGCGGTGGCCGAGACCGTCGACGTGCAGCCCGTCGAGGAGGTCGTGCGGGTCGGCACGAAGGCCAAGCCCGCCCCCGCGCCCGCCGCGGCGAGCAGCTCCTCCTCCTCCGGCGGCTCCGTCGGCGGCGGCGTGGACTCGCTGAACTGGTCCGCGCTGGCGCAGTGCGAGTCCGGCGGGAACCCGAGCATCGTCTCCGCCAGCGGCAAGTACCACGGCCTGTACCAGTTCAGCGTCGCCACCTGGAACGCGGTCGGCGGCACCGGCCTGCCCAGCCAGGCCTCGGCCTCGGAGCAGACCTACCGGGCCAAGCTGCTCTACCAGCGCGCCGGTGCCGGACAATGGCCCGTGTGCGGCAAGCGCCTCTGACCACGACCACCCGGACCAACCGGACCACCGGCCCGGCCCGGCGCCCGGCGGGCTCCGCGACGACCCGCGCGACGGGGGACCCGTGTCCCTGCTGAGCGCCGGCGACGTCCGCGAGCTCGCCGGGCGCCTGGGCGTGCGGCCCACCAAGACCCTCGGGCAGAACTTCGTCGTCGACGCCAACACGGTGCGCCGCATCGTGCGCGTCGCCGACCTGGACCCCGGCGACGTCGTCGTGGAGGTCGGCCCCGGGCTGGGCTCGCTGACCCTGGCCCTGCTGGAGGTCGTCGACCGGGTCGTCGCCGTCGAGATCGACCCCGTGCTGGCCGCGGAGCTGCCGGCCACCGTCGCCGCCCGCGCCCGGCCCGGCACCGAGCTGGACGTCGTGCTGGCCGACGCCGTGTCCGTCGACGAGCTGCCCGGCCCCGAGCCCACCGCGCTGGTGGCGAACCTGCCCTACAACGTGGCCGTGCCCGTGCTGCTGTCCATGCTGGCGCGCTTCCCGTCCTTGCGGCACGGCCTGGTCATGGTGCAGTCCGAGGTGGCCGACCGCCTCGTGGCGCCACCGGGCAGCCGCACCTACGGCATCCCCAGCGTCAAGACCGCCTGGTACGCGCGGGCCCGCCGCGCCGGTGCGGTGCCGCCGCCCGTCTTCTGGCCCGTGCCGCGCGTGGACTCGGGCCTGGTCGCCTTCACCCGCCAGCCCCCGCCGGAGACCACCGCCACGCGCGAGGAGGTCTTCGCCGTCGTGGACGCCGCCTTCGCCCAGCGCCGCAAGACGCTGCGCGCGGCGCTGGCCGGCTGGGCCGGCTCGGCGCCCGGTGCCGAGCGGGCCCTGCGCGCCGCCGGCGTCGACCCGGCCGCCCGCGGCGAGCAGCTCGACGTCGCCGCCTTCGCGCGGATCGCGGCGCACCGTCCCGCCGGTGGCACGCCGTAGGGTCTGGTGCCGTGCTCAGCGCTCCCGCGCAGGCGGCCGTCACCGCCCGCGCCCCGGCCAAGGTCAACCTCCTGCTGGAGGTCGGCCCGCTGCGCGACGACGGGTACCACGACCTGCTCACCGTCTTCCAGGCCCTGGACCTGGCCGAGGACGTCACCGCCACCGCCGCCGACGGCTTCTCCGTCGAGGTGGAGGGGGCCGGGGGCGTCGACGTCACCGGGGTGCCGCTGGACGAGCGCAACCTCGCCCTGCGCGCCGCCCTGCTGCTGGCCGAGCGCGCCGGGGTGCGCGGCGGGGTCCACCTGAGCGTGCGCAAGGGGGTGCCCGTGGCCGGCGGGATGGCCGGCGGGTCCGCCGACGCCGCCGCCGCCCTGGTCGCCTGCGACGCGCTGTGGCAGCTGCACCTGGGGCTGGATGCGCTGGGGGAGCTGGGCGCCGAGCTCGGCGCCGACGTGCCCTTCTGCCTGCACGGGCGCACCGCCGTGGGCACCGGCCGCGGCGACCGCCTGGTGCCGGTGCTGACCGCCGCCCCCTTCCACTGGGTGCTCGTCCTCGCCGGCCGCGGGCTGTCCACCCCCGCGGTGTTCGCCGAGTGCGACCGGCTGCGGGAGGTCTCGGGCGCGCCCGTGCCCGAGGCCGACGCCGGGGAGCGGCTGCGCGCGGTGGAGGCCGCGCTGCGCGCCGGGGACCCCGCCGCCCTGGGCGCCGCCCTGGCCAACGACCTGCAGGAGGCCGCCTGCTCGCTGGCCCCCGAGCTGTCCGGCACCCTCGCCGCCGGGGCCGCCGCCGGCGCCCTGGCCGGCCTCGTCTCCGGCTCCGGGCCCACCGTCGCCCTGCTGGCGGCCTCCGCGCCGCACGCCCGGCGCGTGGCCGCCGCCCTGCGCCCCGCCCTCGGCGAGCGGGTGCGCACCGCCACCGGCCCCGTGCCCGGCGCGCGCGTGCTCGAAGCCGTCCGCGCGCGCTGACGCACCGCCGCACCACCCGCACCACCCGCACCACCCGCAACCGCACCCCACCCCCAGGAGGAGCACCGTGCCCGCAGCCAACCTGGTCAGCGCCGAGGCCCTGACCGTCGTGCACGGCTCGCGCACGCTGCTCGACCGCGTGTCGCTCGGCGTGTCCGAGGGCGACCGCATCGGCGTCGTCGGCCGCAACGGCGACGGCAAGTCCACCCTGCTGCGCCTGCTGACCAAGCAGCAGGAACCCGACGGCGGCCGCGTCACCCACACCGGCGGGCTGCGGCTGGGGATGCTCTCGCAGTCCGACCCGCTGCCGCCCGGGGCCACCGTGCGCGAAGCGGTCCTCGGCGACGCCGCGGAGCACGCCTGGGCCTCGCAGTCGCGCGTGCGCGACGTCGTCGCCGGCCTGCTGGGCGACCTGGACGCCTCCGACGTCGGCGGCCTCGACACGGTCGTGTCGACCCTGTCCGGCGGGCAGCGCCGCCGCGTCGCCCTGGCCGGTCTGCTGGCCGCCGACCCCACGGGGGAGGGCGACCTCCTCGTGCTCGACGAGCCCACCAACCACCTCGACGTCGAGGGCGTGGACTGGCTGGCCCGGCACCTGCGCACCCGCTGGGCGCAGGGCTCCGGGGCGCTGCTCGTCGTCACCCACGACCGGTGGTTCCTCGACGCGGTGTGCGAGCGCGTCTGGGAGGTCCACGACGGGGTCGTCGACCCCTACGACGGCGGCTACGCCGCCTACGTGCTCACCCGCGCCGAGCGCGCCCGCGTGGCCGCCGTCACGGAGGAGCGCCGGCAGAACCTGCTGCGCAAGGAGCTGGCCTGGCTGCGCCGCGGCGCCCCGGCCCGCACGAGCAAGCCGCGCTTCCGCATCGACGCCGCCAACGCCCTCATCGAGGACGTGCCGCCGCTGCGCGACTCCGTGGAGCTGGCCAGGATGGCCACGACCCGGCTGGGCAAGGACGTCGTCGACCTCGAGGACGTCTCGCTGTCCTACGGCCCCCGGCGGCTGCTCGACCACGTGACCTGGCGGCTGGGCCCCGGCGACCGCGTCGGGGTGGTCGGGGTCAACGGCGCCGGCAAGTCCACCGTCCTGGGGCTGGTGAACGGCACCGTGCAGCCGGACGCGGGACGCGTCAAGCGGGGCAGCACCGTCGTCGTCGCCACGCTCTCGCAGGAGGTGCGCGAGCTGGACGAGGTCGGCGAGCTGCGCGCGCTGGAAGCCGTGGACAAGGTCGCCAGCCACGTGCGCCTGGGGGACCGCGACGTGCCCGCCGGTCAGCTGCTGGAGCGCCTGGGCTTCACCGCCCAGCGCGCCTGGACGCGCGTGGACGACCTGTCCGGCGGTGAGCGCCGCCGCCTGCAGCTGCTGCGGCTGCTGATGGCCGAGCCGAACGTGCTGCTGCTGGACGAGCCCACCAACGACCTGGACACCGACACCCTCGCCGCCGTGGAGGACCTGCTGGACGGCTGGCCGGGGACCCTGGTCGTCGTCAGCCACGACCGCTACCTGCTGGAGCGCATCACCGACCGGCAGGTGGCCCTGCTGGGCGACGGCACGGTGCGCGACCTGCCCGGCGGCGTCGAGGAGTACCTGCAGCGCCGGGCGGCGGCCAAGTCGGCGCAGGTCGCGGCCCCGGCCGGCGGCGCGACCCGCGAGCGCCCCGCCGCCGACGGGGCGGCGGTGCGCGCGGCCCGCAAGGAGATGGCGCGGGTGGAGCGGCAGCTGGACAAGCTCGCCCGCACCGAGGAGCGGCTGCACGCCGAGCTCGCCGAGCGCGCCACCGACCTGAGCGCGGTCACCGAGCTGGACGGCAGGCTGCGCGCGCTCGCCGCCGAGCGCGAGGAGCTGGAGCAGGTGTGGATGGAGGTGTCCGAACTCGTCGAGTGAGCCGTTGCGGCGAACGGGTGAACCCGGACGGGCACCCAGCGGCACCTCCTCGTGCACGGGGCGTCATCCCTTGCGCCCTCCAGGTGGCGTTCCCCTACGCTGTGCCGGGCCGCGACGTGCCATGGGGGTGGACCGCGCGGTCAGGCCGGTGAACCGGCGTTCCGTTCGAGAGTCCAGGGGGGACTTTGAGCATCAGCGACGCGACCGGACCCAAGACCGATCCCGGGGAGCTGGAGGACGCGCTCCTGGGGACCTCGCCAGCGGAGGAGCACGTCGACGCGGAGCGCCGCGAGCGCCTCCTGGTGCCGCGACAGCGCTCCTCGATGGGCGCCGCCGAGCGCACGCCCGCGTGGCAGCGCGCGTACGTGCAGCAGATCATCGTGCAGGACGCCGCCGTGGCCGCCCTGGCCGCCTGCCTCGGCTTCTTCGCCAGGTTCAACGGCCAGCCGGTGGACCTCGGCGCCACCTCCGGCCGCGCCGTCGTGGCCTGCGCGGTCCTGCTGCCCGTCATCTGGGTGGTGGCCATGGGCGCCTTCCGCACCTACGAGCCGCGCTTCCTGGGCGTCGGCTCCGAGGAGTTCCACCGCGTGCTGTCGGCGGCGCTGGCCGTCGTCGCCCTGGTCGGCACCTCCTCGTGGGCGTTCGGCCTCGACGTGGCCCGCGGGTACGTCGTCGTCGCCCTGCCGCTGGCCACGCTGCTGACCCTCGTGGCCCGCTACGCCACCCGGCGCAAGCTGCACGAGCGCCGCTCGCGCGGCGAGGCGGGGCAGAGCGTCGTGGCCGTGGGGCACCGCGCCGCCGTGGCCGGCATGGCCCGGTCGCTGCACCGCGCCTCCTACCACGGCATGCGCATCGTGGGGGCCTGCGTGCCCGGCGGGAAGGGCAGCGCCCTGGACGACGCCGAGCTGACCGAGCTGGGCATCCCGGTCATCGGCAGCCTGGAGGAGGTGCGCCACGCCGTCACCAGCGTCGACGCCGACGTCGTGGCCGTCACCGCCTGCCCGGAGCTGGACGGTGCCGCGCTGCGCCGGCTGGGCTGGGAGCTGGAGGCCACCCGCGCCGACATGGTCGTCGCCCCGGCGCTGACCGAGGTCATCGGCCCGCGCGTGGCGATCCGACCCGTGTGCGGGCTGCCGCTGCTGCACGTGGAGCGCCCGGAGCTGAACGGCGTGCGCCGCCTGGCCAAGACCACGGTCGACCGCACCGCGGCGGCCGCGGCGCTGGTGCTGCTCAGCCCGGTGCTGCTGGCCGTCGCGCTGCTGATCAAGCTCGACAGCAAGGGGCCCGTCTTCTTCAAGCAGCAGCGCGTCGGCAAGGACGGCAGGCTCTTCCCGATGTTCAAGTTCCGCTCGATGGTCACCGACGCGGAGAAGCTGCTCATCGACCTGCGCGAGTCCACCGACGGCAACGGCGTGCTGTTCAAGATGAAGGTCGACCCGCGCATCACCCGGGTGGGGCGCGTCATGCGCCGCTACTCCGTGGACGAGCTGCCGCAGCTGATCAACGTGCTGCGCGGGGAGATGTCGCTGGTCGGGCCCCGCCCCCCGCTGCAGGCCGAGGTCGACAAGTACGGCCACGACATGCGCCGGCGCCTGCTGGTCAAGCCGGGCCTGACCGGCCTGTGGCAGATCAACGGCCGCTCGGACCTGGACTGGGCCGAGTCGGTGCGCCTGGACGTGCGCTACGTGGAGAACTGGTCGTTCACGTTCGACTTCATGATCCTGTGGAAGACCGCCGGCGCGGTCCTGCGGGGCCGCGGCGCCTACTGACGCCCGCGCTCCCGCGCCGGCCCCCGCACCGACCCGGTGCGGGGGCC